>JALZAE010000349.1 GCA_030948535.1 Gemmatimonadota bacterium
GTGCTGAATCCGGCTTGGTGAGGCTCTTGAGTCCGATGATGAAGAAGATCGACGCCGCGAGATACGTCGCCTGCGTGAAGTAGTCGCGACCGCTCACGGCGCGCGCTCCGTGGCGCCCGGCACGGCCGCGGGCTTCTCGGTCCGCTTGAACATCCCAAGCATCCGATCAGTGATGATGAACCCGCCGACGACGTTGCTCGTCGCCGCGATCACGGCGATGGTGCCGAGGATGGTGCTCGCCGTGCCGCGGTTCGATCCCGCGGCGAGCAGCGACCCGACCAGCGAGATGCCCGAGATCGCGTTCGTCGCCGCCATGAGCGGCGTGTGCAGCAGCGGCGGAATGCGCGTGATGACTTGATAGCCGACGAAGGCGGCGAGGACGAAGACGTACAACTCGATCATCAGCACGAGGCGCACCCGCGATTGGAATCAGACATTGATCACCATTCCGTCGTACACGACGAGCATCCCCTTCGTGATCTCGTCCGCGGTATCGAGGGTGAGCGAGACGTCCTTGATCAGATGCTGCAGCAGCGTCAACACGTTCTTGCTGAACATCTGGCTGGCGTGCAATGGAACCGTGCTCGGGATGTCGGTGGCACCGATGATCGTGATGCCGTGGACCTGTACAGTGTGCCCGGCCTGGGTGAGCTCGCAGTTGCCGCCGCCCTCGGCCGCGAGATCGACGATCACCGATCCTGGTCGCATCTCTTTCAGCATCGTGCCCGTGATGAGGATGGGGGCACGCTTGCCGGGGATCTGCGCTGTGGTGATCACGAGATCCTGGCTCGGGAGATGCGCGGCGATCGCGGCCAGCGTGCGCTGTTGCTCGTCGCTCGACTGCGCCTTCGCATACCCGCCGCGGTCCTCCGCGCCCTGCTGCACCAGCTCCGCCGCGACGAAGGTCGCGCCGAGGCTCATCACCTGCTCGCGGGCCGCGGGCCGCACATCGAATGCCGAGACCACTGCCCCGAGCCGTCGTGAAGTAGCGATCGCCTGAAGGCCCGCGACGCCCGCGCCGATGACGAACACGCGCGCCGGCGCGATCGAACCGGCCGCGGTGGTGAGCATCGGAAGAAACTTGCCGAGCGCGCTCGCGCCGATGAGTGCCGCCTTGTACCCGGCGACGGTGCTCTGGGAGCTGAGTACGTCCATCGACTGGGCGCGCGTGATGCGGGGGACTCGCTCGAGGCTCAGCGCGTTCACGCCGCGCGCCGCGAGCGCGGCGAGGATCTCGGTACTCGTCGTCGGCTGGAGCAGCGCGATGAGCGTGGTGCCGCGCCCCAGTTGATCCACCTCGGACAGGAGTGGTCGCCGAACTTTCACGACCACCGCGCTGCCGGCGTACGCCGCGGCGCTGCTCTCGGCCATCGTGGCGCCCGCTTCGAGGTACGCGGCATCCGGAAAGCCCGCCGCATCACCAGCGCCGCGCTCGACGACGACTTCGACTCCGCTCTTCTTCAGACGGGCAACGCTTTCCGGCGCGAGCGCCACGCGTCGCTCACCCGGCGTGACTTCTTTTGGAACGGCAATCCGCATGCGAAACCGGTCGTGTGGGCGTCGTCGTCAGTGCATGTCGCGCGCGCGAACCTACACGCGCAACGACGCGTCACGCAAGCGCGTGGCGGTGAAGGGACTACGCACGCCACGCGGCCTACGTTCGAGATGCACACGCGCCTCATGGCGCGGAGGCCATGAGGCGCGGAACAGAGCGGCGCCGGCGAGTGAGCCGGCGACGCGTCGCTTCTACACTATGCCGCTACGGGATTGTATTGCGAATCGCTGAAGGCGAGGATCGGCCAGAAAATGAAGCCAAGCAAGGCCAAGCCAACGCCGAAGCCCGCTCCGCGACCGAAATGATTCGCGATGCCGACGCACACCACGATGATCACCACAAGATTGACGAGAGGAATCAACATCAGCAGGAGCCACCAACCCGGCTTTCCAGCGATCCGGCACATGACGTAAATGTTGTAGAACGGAACGATCGCCGCCCATCCGGGCTCGCCGGCCTTGGCGAAGGCGATCCACATGGACGCGATGATGAGCACGGCAAAGGCGATCTCGCAGGCGATGATGCCGAAACTGGTCGTGTTCGAGAGCGGGGCTTGGATGGCTGCTGCGGCTATGTGCAAGGCGGGAAGGATCACGAGCGTCTCCAGGTGGGGGGAGGCGACAGAGCGCCGGCGCGGATGGTCGACGCGACATGCTGCGGTCGTCGCGCGGGAGATGCAAGAGCGACCTGCGGCAATCTCCATCCCCGGCTCTCATCGCGCCGCCACGTAATGCTCGGCGCCACAGCAGGTTTCGCGTGCAACATGCGATCGTCTTAAACCGAGCAGGGTGTCGCTCGGCGTTGCCGCTCCTCCCCATCCCGATAATCTTCCTTTCATGCGCACAGTCATTCTCGCGGGTGGCTATGGGACCCGTCTCTCAGAAGAGACGGTGCTCAAGCCAAAGCCGATGGTGGAGATCGGGGGCCGTCCGATCCTGTGGCACATCATGCAGGGATATGCCGCGCAGGGCTTCACGGAATTCGTCGTGGCCCTCGGATACAAGGCGGAAGTCGTGCGCAGCTATTTTCTCAACTATCACGCGATATCGCGCAACCTATCTGTATGCCTGGGCGACGGTTCCGTGTCGACACACGGTGAAGCCGCTGAGCAGTGGCTCCTCCATCTGATCGATACCGGCGTGCAGACCGCAACGGGTGGCAGGATCAAGCGGCTGCGCGAATGGCTTGGCGGCGAGCGCTTCATGCTGACCTACGGCGACGGCGTCTGCGACGTGAATCTCCAGAGCCTGCTTGCCTTTCATCAGGCGCATGGCAAGCTGGCCACCGTCACCGCCGTTCGTCCGCCCGCGCGGTTTGGTGGGTTGCGGCTAGGTGACTCGGACGAGGTGATCGAGTTCGAGGAAAAACCGCAAGTCGGGGAAGGGTGGATCAACGGCGGCTTCTTCGTGCTGGAGCCTGGGGTGCTCGACTTCATCGAAGGCGACGACACGCTCTGGGAGCGCGGACCGCTCGAGGCACTCGCCGCCAAGGGCGAGCTGCGCGCGTATCGCCACGAGGGATTCTGGCAGTGCATGGACACCGTCCGCGATCTTCGGCTGCTCGAATCGCTGTGGGCGGATGGGAGCGCTCCCTGGAAAATCTGGAAATGAGCGACGCGTTTTGGCGTGATCGCCCGGTGTTCGTCACCGGGGGGACCGGGCTGCTCGGCAGCTGGCTGCTCCGGCGGCTCGTCCAGCATGGCGCGGACGTCGTGTGTCTCGTGCGCGACTGGGTTCCACAGAGTGAGGCGGTACGCTCCGGTGTGCTCGAGCGCGTGCGAGTCGTGCGCGGAGATGTTCGCGATCAGGCACTCCTCGAGCGCGCACTCGGGGAATACGAGATCGACTGCGTCTTTCATCTCGCGGCCCAGACGATCGTCGGCGTGGCCAATCGCAATCCGGTATCGACGTTCGAGGCGAACATTGGCGGAACGTGGGCGCTGCTGGAATCGGCGCGCCGGTCGCCGCTGGTCAAGTCGATCGTGATCGCATCGTCCGACAAGGCGTATGGAGATCACGACAAACTTCCGTACGAAGAGTCGGCCGCGTTGCAGGGCGCGCATCCGTATGACGTGAGCAAATCGTGCGCGGATCTGCTGTCGCGCTCATACGCGGTGAGTTACGGGCTGCCCGTCGCGATCACGCGATGCGGCAACTTCTACGGCGGCGGCGATCTCAACTGGAACAGGCTGATTCCCGGAACGATTCGATCGGTACTGCGCGATACTCGGCCCGTCATCCGGTCGGACGGCAAGAGCATTCGCGACTACCTCTATGTCGAAGACGGTGCCGAGGCGTATCTCCATCTCGGGCGCGCATTGCGGGAGCGTCCGGAGCTCGCGGGTGAGGCATTCAATTTCTCCACCGAGCAGCAGCTGACGGTGTTGGACGTCACGCAGCGTGTGTTGCGCGCCATGGGATCCGCGCTCGAGCCCGACGTGCGCAACGACGCGCCCAACGAGATTCGCCATCAGTATCTCTCGGCGGCCAAGGCTCGCACAAAACTCGGCTGGGCGCCGCGCTTCTCGATCGACGATGGACTCGGTCTCGCGATCGACTGGTATCGGGAGTACTTCGCCGGTGCAGCGTAGTCCCGAGGAGATCCGCGCTGAGATCGCCGCGCTGGTGAGCGAGTATCACGCGGCCGCCTTTCCCGCGCGCGAGTTCGTCCCCGGCGTCACGCCCGTGCCGGTGTCGGGCAAGGTGTTCGGTCCGCCGGAGCTGCAGCACCTCGTGGACGCCGGTCTCGATTTCTGGCTCACCACGGGTCGCTTCGCGGCCGACTTCGAGCGCGCCTTCGCGCGCGCGTGTGGCGTGCGACACGCACTCCTCGTGAACTCCGGGTCGTCGGCAAACCTGCTCGCGCTCACCTGTCTCACGTCGCCTTCGCTCGGCGACAAGCGCTTGCAGCCGGGCGACGAGGTGATCACGGTCGCGGCGGGATTTCCGACGACG
>JALZAE010000355.1 GCA_030948535.1 Gemmatimonadota bacterium
TGATCGAGCTGCTGATCGTGGTCGTCATCATCGGCATTCTTGCCGCGATCGCGATCCCGAAGTTCGCGAATACGAAGGAAAAGGCCTACATCGCTGCGATGAAGACCGATCTTCGTAACCTCGCCACGGCTGAAGAGGGCTACTTCGCCGATCACCAGAACTACACGCTGGCCCAGACCGACCTGAACGCGTTCCAGTTCTCGCCGTCGGTCAGCGCCACGATCACGTCGGTTGCGCTCGCCAAGGGCTGGGCTGCCACGTCGAGCCACACCAGCACCGCCGTCACCTGCGACATTGCGGTCGGCACGTCGGTCACCGGCACGTATGCCGACGGTCAGGTTCACTGCCCGTAACCCTTCTGGTAACTCAGGCAGAGGTCTCGCCTGATTCTCGAAGCTGTAGCAATAGGGCCGGGGAGCAATCCCCGGCCCTGCTGTTTTGCGCCAACGTCGCTAGGGCGCTCCGCGATGTCGCGCCGAAAGCACATCCCCGATCCGCTCGGCGAGCCTCTCGTTGGGGGTGACGAAGATCGCGATCATGTTGTTGGCGATCACGTAGCGCAGCCGCTCTGGGAGCGGCGCCGGCACTCCGGCGTGGATCGAGGTGGTGTCGAGTGCCGCGCTTTCTCGCGCTCGAGCGGCGGCGTCCGGATAGATGAACAGCCGCAGCTCGCTACCGCTCACCGTGAGCTGCTCACCCTTCATCGCGAGCGTGGGGTCACGCGCCGGGCGATGGACGTCGGAGACGACGAGCCCCGCCTCGCTCAGCCGTTTGATGACCTCGGCCTTGTTCCATTCGTCGCGGGCCGCAGCCGTGCTCTCCGCAGCCGAGACGATTCGTACCGAATCCGGCCGCTTGGTCGCACTCGCCGCCGCGCCGCTGCCAGGATCGCCGGCGGAGCACGAGACGGCAACAGGAAGAATCAACCATGTAGCGGCTCGCTTCCTCATCCGCCCACGAAGGCGTATGAGCAGCCGTGCTCCTGCGCGCGGTTGAGCGCGACCATCGCTGCGGGAACGAGATAGATGCCGGGCAGCAGTCCCTTCTTCAGATCTTCGTGGATCGCCATCGCGTCTTCGCCGCGCGCCTTGGCCAGCAGCGCCGATCGCTTGAGCAACGTGTTGTTGCATACCAGGAAGCTGACGCCGCGACCCTGCAGCACGGAAACGGTCGATTCCTTCGCCGCCGCGTCGCCCTCGGTGACGACGACGAACGGGTTTTTGAGCGCGGGTGTCTTGGTCTGTGGGTCGTCGACCTTGAAGAATTCGCCGAGCTTGTACTTCGTCCACGTCGCATCGTTGAAGGCGAGCGCGATCGCCGTGCCGTGCAGCTGCGAGACGACAGAGATGTCCTTGTCGGCGAAGCCGTAGACGTCGCGATACGTGTTGAAGAAATTGCGGATCTGCCCGAGGAACGCGCCGTTGTTGTGCGCGTTGGCGTCGAAGACCTGCTTATGCTTGCCGGTGAGACGATCCGTCCACGTCTCATCGAAAGGACTGTCGCTATTCGGCGCCGCGAACGCTTCAGCGGTCGCGCGCGCCGGCAGGACGGCACCCGCGGCAAGCGCCGTAGCCGCGGCGGTCATGCGGGTGATAAACCCGCGACGGGGGGTCGAGCTATTCAATAGATCGCGCATGAGTGCCTCACGAGTGCGGTGCGAGCGGAGTGACTGCCGCTCTATATCTAACGATCAGGAGAGCAATGGCGTTAGGCATCGCAATGACCCAGGGCGACCGGCGCTTCGACGAGCGCTCGGTGCGGAGCCGGACGCAGGCCGTGCAGCTCGCGAAAGGGGCGGGACTCATCCCCTAAAAGGGTGATTTCCATGGTTTCGCAGCAAAATCATGCTTTCGGGTGACGCGGAAACCACGGCGAAAGGCCTAGGTTGACGGGCGAGAGGATGCGAGCAATGCAGAAAATCGCCACAGAACGAAAATGAGTTCAGAGATCAGACGCAGTACACTCCAACTTCGCGGCACTTGGGAGGGCTCACAATGAAGAGAGTCACAGGTATCGGAGGAATCTTCTTCAGCGCGAACGACCCTGTCGCACTGCAAACGTGGTACAAGCAGCGCCTGGGCATAGACGTCCAGCCATGGGGAGGCGCCTCGTTCGAGTGGACCGATGCAGCGGGCAATCCGACAAAGGGAACGACCGCGTGGTTGATCGGCCCCGCCGATGGGAAGCACTTCGCACCAAGCAAGTCGACCTTCATGGTCAACTATCGCGTCGAAGACTTGGCCGCTCTACTTCAGGCGCTGCGGGACGAAGGATGTAACGTCCTGGAGAAGATGGACGATTCCGAGTACGGGAAGTTCGGTTGGGTCATGGACCCAGAGGGCAACAAGGTCGAACTTTGGCAGCCGCCTCCGGGACAGTGAGGTCCCTGTCTGAAGTTCCAATGCCGACACGTTCACCGGGCCCTTTCCATGGACAATCACGCGCGGGACAAGCACGCGCGCGTGCACTCGCTGCACCGCTCGAACGGTGGCGTGCCGAAGCTCGGCGTCAGCGAAGCGGCCGTGACTCGCAACGGCATGAGCGGCGACAAGCAGCGGCAGCGGCGCTTCCACGGCGGACCGGAGCGCGCGCTCTGCCTCTACGCGATCGAGCGCATTGCAGCGCTGCAGGCTGAAGGCCATCCGATCGCGCCGGGCACCGCGGGCGAGAACATCACGTTCGCCGGGCTCGACTGGAATCTGGTCGTTCCCGGCGTGCGACTGGCCATCGGAGACGAGGCCGAGATCGAGATCGCGTCCTTCACGACGCCGTGCAAGACGATTCGCGAATCGTTCGCCGAGCACGACTTCACGCGCATCTCGGAGAAGCTCAATCCGGGCTGGAGCCGCGTCTACGCTAGGGTGCTCTCCGAGGGGACGATTCGCGTCGGCGATGCGGTGACGCTGCACTCGTCCGGCGTCACTGCTTGAGGATGCGCGCCGTCGGCGGCACGCTGATCGTGCCGCCGAGCGTTTTCTCGAGGTAGATCGCGAGCAGGTCCACGGTGCGCGGGGCCGTCATCTTCTGTTGGCAGGCGGGCGCTGCCTCGGGCACCTTGTAGCCGTCCCCGCCGTCGCACGCCGGGTAGATGTCGAACGACACGCGCAACGTTTCGCCGGCGGTGATGGGCGCTCCGCTCGTGCGAACCACGTCGCCGACAATCCGAGCGCCACTCGGGCGCCCTCGCTGGTAGTGGAACGAGATCCCCGACACCTGCAGAAATCCGCCATGTCCGAGCGCCACATCGCTCACGCTGTACTCCAGCAGCTCACGGAGCCGCGCGCCGGTGAGCGGGAAGGTGACGACGCGTGTCTCGTCGGCGAAGAGAAAGATCGACTCGATCGTGTAATTCGTGATCGGTCCCGGGGCGATCACGTCGTCGAGCCGCAACGTTCCGGAATTGATGATGGCGACGTCGGCGTTCGTGCCGGTGCGCATGGCGTCGGTCACGATATCGCCCAACTGCCCTTCTTCCCAGCGCGAGATGGCATCGCGTCCGTCGATCGGCTGGGCCGAGCGCGCGAGCGCGCGCTCCGGGCCGAGCCGCCTGACGAGCGTGTCGCGCCAGGCGCGGGCGACGCGCGCGGTGAGCGGATCGAACGCGCGTCCTCGGCCGAGCGGGATGAGCGCGCTCGTGTCACGCCAGACGCCACTCTCGCGGCTGAGCGTGACCAGCTGCGCCGATCGTGAATTCGCGTCAGCCTTGGCAACGAGGCGCGTGCCCTGCCGCACCAGATGGAACTCGTGCTCGTGCCCGCCGAGGATGGCATCGATCGACGGCTCGCGTGCCAGCAACGCGCTGTCCTGCGCCAGGAACTGGTGCGTGATCCCGACGACGACTTGCGCGCCCGCCGCCTTGAGCGCGGCAACCGCCACGTGCGCCGCGCTGTCCGGGGTCACGCACTTTACATAGCGCCGGTACTCCAGCCGGATGGTGAGCGCGAACAGTCCGACCTTCGTACCGCCGATCGAGACGGTGTCCCACTGGGGTACGTTAGGAAACGATTGGCCGGACGCCTCGAAGCAGTTGCTCGAGATCCAGCGAAAATGCGAGTCGCGAACGCGCGCGACCAGCGAATCGCGGTCGAGCTCGAACTCGTGGTTGCCGAACGTCGCGTAGTCGAAGCGGGCCGCGTTCATCGCGTCGATCATCTGCCGCCCGTTGTACCACTTGCTCAGCAAGCTCGGCGACAGAAAATCGCCGGCCAATATGAGCGGCATGCGATCGCCGCCGGCCCGCTCGAGCGAATCGCGGAGCGCGGCGACGCGGGCGAGGCCGCCGGTGCCGTCGCGCAGCGTGTCGAGCACGTAGATGTCGTTGACCGACAAGAAGCGCACGGTGGCGGCAGGTGCCGGCGGCCGGGCCGCCGGCGTGCACGATCCGCCGGCAAGCACGGCAGCGGCGAGCGCGCACAGAGCGAGCGACGATTTCATCATGCGAAGGTAGGTCGCCGAGCCTTCGCCGGCCACGCTAGACGATCTTCGAGGCGTACTTGAGCACCTTTGGGTCGGCGGCGGGATAGTGCGGATCGATCGCCTCGAGCGTCTTCACGATGCATCGGGCGATAAAATAGTTGCGCACCTTCTTGTCGTTGGCGGGCACGATGTACCAGGGGGCGCAGTCCGTACTGCACTCACGGAGCATGTCTCGGTAGGCGCGTGTGTAGTCGTTCCAGAGCGCGCGGTCGTCGAGATCGCTCGCCTGAAATTTCCAGTTCTTTTTCGCATCGGTGAGCCGGTCGATCAACCGGTGCTTCTGCTCCTCGCGCGAGATGTGCAGAAAGAACTTGAGGATGACGACATCGTTCTCGAACAGCATGCGCTCGAAGTCGTTGATCTGTTCATACCGTTTCGACCACACTTTTTTCGGCACGAGGCCGTGCACCCGGGAAACGAGCACCTCTTCGTAGTGCGAACGGTTGAACACGCCGATCATGCCGCGCGGCGGAACGGCTTGATGCACACGCCACAGGTAGTCATGCCGCATCTCGATGTCCGTTGGCTTCTTGAAGCTGGTGACGGTACACCCCTGCGGATTCACCGCCTCGAACACCTGCCGCACGGTCCCATCTTTGCCTGACGCATCGCGACCCTGGAGCACGACGAGCAGCGCGCGTGACGAATCGGCGTAGAACTTTTTCTGCAGATCGCCGAGTCGCTCGACGGCGACGGCGATGCCCTCGTCGAGCTCGTCGTCCTTCGGTGTTTTCTTGGACGCCTTGGCGTCGGCGTCGCCGAGCTTGAGCTTGGTGTGTGAATCGACCGGGTGAAGTTGCATCGGGTGAATGTGGGTCTTCACGCGCCAACGCGACAGCGTTCGATGCCGCCAGGGCGTATCTGGTCGGCTGAATGGGAGAAGACTGGTGAGCCGAGCTGCAGGCGATGATGCGGGTGGCGGGAGGGTGTCGCGGCGCGCGTTCATCGGCGCGCTCTCGATGCTCGCGGCATGCCGCACCGCGAAACTGAGTCCCGAGGACGCGTCGGTGCTCGGGCGCATCGAGGCGAGACCGCGGGCGCCGAGGAGGCCCAACGGAGCGCCGCTCGGCATGCTGCCGCTCGGCGCGGCGAGCGGACGCGACGGCCTCATCTACGTCCCGCCCGGCTATCGCGCCGACCAGCCCGCGCCCCTCATCGTCACGCTCCACGGCTCGGACAGCGGCGCGAAGGAGGGCATTGCGCCATTTCTTCCGCTCGCCGACGATGCCGGCTTCATCCTCCTCGCGCCCGAGTCGCGGGCGCGCACCTGGGACATCGTGCTGGGCGCGTTTGGCGCAGACGTGCTGTTCGTGAATCGCGCGATGATCCGCGTCTTCGACCGATACGCGATCGATCCGGGGCGCATCGCGATCGAGGGATTCTCCGACGGCGCATCGGAGGCGCTATCGGTCGGACTGACGAACGGTGAGCTGTTCACCCGCATCATCGCATTCTCACCCGGCATGGTCGCGAGCACGCGGGGGCGCGGCCGTCCGCTGATCTTCGATGCGCACGGTGAGACCGACAACACCTTTCCCATCGCGATGACGAGCCGCACGATCGTCCGCCAACTCCGCGCGAAAGGCTATCACATCGACGCCCACGAGTTCGCCGAGGGGCACACCGTACCTCCCGCGATCGCCAAGCAGGCGATCGAATGGCTGGCGGCGAGCTGGGCCTAGGCAGCGATCGCCGGCGCACGCAACGGTTCCGTCGCTCCCGTTGTCTCAGCTTCGCCTACACGGGAGAATGGCATGACGAATCTGAGAAGCGGGGCGGCTGTGCTGGCGGTGATGATCGCCGCACCGGTCGGCGCGCAGGGAATCGCCTCGCGCGTGGGCTCGGCGCCAAACGGAACGGTGCTCATAACGTTCGCCGCGCGCGCCGGCATCTGCGGCGATGGCCGCTCCTACATCGCCGAGGCGGCGGGCTCGCCCGATGGCGTCACCATCTACTCGACGGATGGCTCGTCGGACTACGTGAGCCTCAGCACCGGCCCCGGTTCGTTCCAGAGTGGCATGAAGACCTGCGAGCCAGGTCCGGTACGCGTGATGCTCTCCATCGCCAATCACCGCCCCACGGCGTTCGTCTCGATGTACGATGCGATCGGCGACCGAACGGTGAAGGAGCGTCTGATCGCCATTCTCGCCGAGCGAGGCGATCGCGCAGGGACGGACAAGCTCGCGGCGATCGCGCAGGGACGGACAAGCTCGCGGCGATCGCGAAGGGAGATGCCGACTACGATCTCCGTCGCCGCGCGGCGCGCCGTCTGTCGGACGCCGGCGACCCGCGCGCGAAGCAGTTGTTGGAGGACACGAGGCGCTGATCACACACCTCAGGCGCGCATCTAGCCCGCGAGCGCGCGATCGAGATCGGCGATGAGGTCGTCGCGATGCTCGAGGCCAATGGAAATGCGGAGGAGATTTGGTGGAGTCTTCGACTCCGGCGGCTCGATAGACTCGCGGTGCTCGATCAAGCTTTCTGATCCACCGAGGCTGGTAGCGCGGGTGAAGATCTGGCAGCGCGCGGCGACGCCGATGGCCGCATCGCGTCCGCCCTTGACTTGAATCGACATCATCCCGCCGAACGCGGACATCTGTCGCTTCGCGACGGCGTGCGCCGCGTGCGATAACAGTCCGGGATAGTGCACTCTCTCGACCGCGGGATTCGTCTCCAGCTGTTGGGCGATCGCCATCGCGCTCTCGGATTGCGCACGCACACGATAAGCAACGGTGCGAACGCCGCGCATCACGAGCCAGCAGTCGAACGGTGATGGCACCGCGCCTCCACTCCGTTGCAGCAGCCGAATGCGCTGGAACATCGCGTCGTCCTCTCGGGCGATCACGGCGCCGCCCAGCACGTCGCTGTGACCGCCGAGATATTTCGTGGTCGCGTGCATCACGAAGTCGGCGCCGAGCTCGATCGGCCGGCAGAGAACGGGCGTCGCCCAGGTGTTGTCGCAGGCGACCTGCGCGCCGCCGCGGCGCGCGATCGCGACGACGGCGGCGATGTCGGTGACGCGCAGCAGCGGATTCGAGGGCGACTCGATCCAGATGAGCTTGGTCTCCGGGCGCAGCGCGCGCTCGACCGCGGCGAGGTCGGTCAGGTCGACGAATGTTGAGACGACGCCGAGCGGCGCGAACACTTCGCGGAGCAGCTTGCCGGTACCGAAGTAGGCGTCGTTCGGCGCGATGACGTGGTCGCCCGGCGCGAGCGCCTGAAAGATCGTCATCGTCGCCGCCTGGCCGGAGGCGAAGACGGCTGCCTGCGCGCCGCCGTCCAATGCGGCCAGACACCGCTCGAGCGCATCCCGATTCGGGTTGCTCGTGCGCGAATAGACGTGGCCACCCGGGTAGGTCAGATCGGCGGCACGCTCGAAGGTGGTGGAGACGTGAATCGGCTGCGACACCGCGCGAGTGGCATTGTCAACCGGTTGGCCGGCGTGAACGGCTAGAGTTTCGAAATGCATAGGGGGAGAGTATAAGACGTCAGATGTCAGATGTCAGATGTCAGTGCCGCTTGACACCTACGCGCAGCGTGGCAGCATTGCGACAACCTCTCCGCTGAGTGACCGCCGTGAACCGACGATTGGGAATCATCTCGCTTGCTCTACTCGTCGCACAACTCGTCGACGCGCAAGCGCCGAAGCCTGATCCGCACGCCGTCGTGACGGTGGGAACGGCCACGGCGAAGCGCGGGCAAGTCGCTACCGGCGTGATCGCGGTGCCGGCGGGCGCCGACTCCGGCACCAGCATCGCCGTCGCGGTGATCAATGGCGCGCGGCCGGGACCGGTGCTGTCGATTCTGTCGGGTGCGCACGGGACGGAATACGCATCGATCATCGCGCTCGAGAAGCTGATTCCGCTCGTCGATCCGGCCAAGCTCAGCGGCACCGTAATCATCGTGCCGCTCGTCAACGTGCCGTCGTTC
Organism: Gemmatimonadota bacterium; assembly: GCA_030948535.1. Taxonomy (GTDB): domain Bacteria; phylum Gemmatimonadota; class Gemmatimonadetes; order Gemmatimonadales; family Gemmatimonadaceae; genus JALZAE01. The sequence goes on from JALZAE010000355.1 coordinate 8,407, forward strand.
GAGCGGAAGATCGCCCACGTGAATCCGGTCGACAACAAGAGCATGAACCGGTACTACCCTGGCACCATGCAGGGCTCACAGACCGAGCGGGCATCGTACATGATCACCAAGCAGATCGTCGAGCAGAGCGATCATCTGATCGATTTGCACGGCGGAGACCTCGACGAGAATCTGCGTCCCTACAGCTACTGGACCAAGACGGGCAACGCGGTGCAGGACTCGCTGTCGCGCGAGATGGTGCTCGCCTTCGGCCTCGACTACATCATCATCTCCGCCGACCGCCCCAAGGATCCCGCCGCGTCGCGCTATCTCGAGAACACCGCGTCGACGCGCGGCAAGCCGTCCTTCACCGCCGAGGCGGGGCGGGCGGGCCGCGTCGACACGGACGATGTGATGGCGCTGGTCAATGGATCTCTGAGCGTGATGGCGCACTTGAAGATGCTCGCGGACCGCCCGCTGCGCCCTGTGGAGCATCCGGTGTGGATCGAAAAGGTCGTCACCGTCGCGAGCGAAGTGAACGGCATTTTCTATCCCGTGGTCGATCGCGGGACTTACGTCAACGAAGGGATGAAGCTCGGCTACATCACCGATTACCTCGGGAAAACGGTGATGGAAGCGCGCGCGCCGGTTGCCGGCGTCGTGTTGTTCATCCGCGCCGTGCCGTCGATGACCAAGGGGGAGACGATCGCGAACGTCGGGGTGCCCGCGAAGTAGCCCGCGCTATTTCTTGGCGAAGATCGCCTTCGGAATCATGACGTGGACGCCGACGTTGCCGTCCACGAGTTGCGTGATGTCGACGTCGCAGGCGACGCTGGTCAGCATGTAGGCGTCATCTTTGGACAGGCCCTTCTCGGTCATCAAGAACGAGATCGCCTCGCGCACCGCCGTTTTCGTCGCGACCACCAAATCCTTGTCCGTACCCATGGCGATCCAGTGCGTCGGCGTCTCTCCGCGCGGCCACGCGAGATGCATGTCCTTCCGGACGACGACCTGGAAGGTGCCGACCAGCGACGTCTCGAGGGCCGTGATGTCGACCTCGCCGTTGCCCTGCCCCGCGTGCCCGTCGCCGATCTCGAGGAGGGCGCCGGCGGTGTGCACCGGGATGAACAACGTCGTGCCGGCGACGAGCTCCTTGTTGTCGAGATTACCGGCGTGGATGCCCGGAGGCGCGCTGTTCACCCGGCCCATCGCCTTCGGCGGCGCGACGCCAATGCTGCCGAAGAATGGCCGCAGCGGGATGTCGATGCCGTCGGCGAAGTGCGCGACATTTTTCTTCTTGTCGAGCGGAATGATCTTCATCTTCGCGTAGCCGAAGTCCTCGGGAAGAAAGCCGCTCTTCCCGCCGAATCCGTTGTACGCATAGGGGATCGCCAAATCGATCTTCTGGATGCGCACCTCGAGCACGTCGCCCGAATCGGCGCCCTCGACGAAGATCGGACCGGTGAGGATGTGGCCGCCCGGCCCTTTGTTGGTGACGTCCTTGTAGATGTCGCGCAGCGATTGTTCCACATCGCCCGGCGCCACACCGGCCCCCTCGAGCCTCGGCGCGCTCGAGGTGAGGAGCGTTCCCACCACGAGGATGTCCCCCGACTTCACCCGCAGCACCGGCTCTGCCGCGGCGTCGTAGTACCCCCAGGCCACTGTCGTCGGCGTCGGCATGAGCCGGTGCGTCGTCTGCGCCATGATGGCAGAAGGCAGGGCTGTCAGCAGGGTGACAATTCTCAGGATCCGCATGGGGCCGTCGCGCGTTTAGAGGTGGAACGAACTTATGGCGCACTCGTATGGATCGCTAACGTTGGGGCACTCCGCTTCCAACGAACGTTCCAGACGTCGTAGTGTACGATGCATCAACCGACAACTTCGGAGAGCCACCGTGCCCCGTTACCAGTTTTCGATCAGCACCGACGATGTCCGCGAAGTCGGCACGATCCACAGCGAGAGTTTCGCGGCAGCTCTGGAAACGATCAGTGAAAAGACGAGCGAGGGCGCGACGCTGGAGATCGGCGTCGACGGCTTTCCGCCGGCCCGGTTCGAGCGCGTCTTCAGCCTTCGAGGCGGACTGTTCGCCTGGATGCCTTCGGCCGGCAAGCTTGCCGCATGAGTACGCGCCGGCGCACCACTCGTGACTAAAGGCCTCAGGCGACCCCGTCTGAGGCCTTTTCGCATCTTCGACGCACCGCTGGAACTCCTCGACGTTCGCGGCGAGATTGCACGCGTAGCGATCCACTCCACCCTCGCGCATGGAGTCCTCGACATGTCCGCAGTTGCCACGGCCTCGAGCCGCGTCTCCGCCATGGCGGACGGTCTCGCCGGCTCCAGCATTCTCAAGATCGCCGGCGACGTCCGCGCACTGCGCGAAGCGGGCGGCGAGGTCTGCGATCTGACCGTCGGCGATTTCAAGCCCAGCGAGTTTCCGATCCCGGCGTCGCTACTGGCGGGGATCGAGGATGCGCTCCGCAAGGGCGAAACGAACTATCCGCCCTCCTCCGGGATGCCGGTGCTGCGTGCCGCCGTGCGCGCGTTCTACGCCGAATGGCTCGGACTCGACTATCCGGTCGAGTCGATTCTGATCGCAGGCGGAGCTCGGCCAGCACTGTATGCGACGTATCGCGCACTGATCGATCCCGGCGATGTCGTGGTCTATCCGGTGCCGAGCTGGAACAACGACGCGTACTCGCACATGGTCGAGGCGACGATCCGCGCCGTTCCCACCGAGGCGTGCGATGGCTTCATGCCGACGCGAGACTCATTGGCCGAGGCGATTCGCGGCGCGCGCATGCTCGTGCTCAACTCGCCGCTGAACCCGACGGGCACCGCGTTCACCGAGGAATTGCTGGGCGAGATCTGCGACCTGGTACTCGAGGAGAACGCGCGTCGCTCGGACGACCGTCCGCTGTTCCTGCTCTACGATCAGGTCTACTGGATGCTGACCTTCGG
>JALZAE010000359.1 GCA_030948535.1 Gemmatimonadota bacterium
CTCACCGCCCGGATACTTCGCGACGATCGTGAACGTGCCAGGCTGCAGCGTAAGATCCACCGTCCGCGCGCCGAGAAATCCCGTGGAGTCCGGATTCATCGCGAGCGTCCATTCGCCGTAGATGTTCGTTCCAGGGCTCATCACCTCGCCGGTACCGACCACGACAGTCTGCGTGGACTGGCACGCCGCGAAGGAAGTGGCGAGGAGTAGAACTGCCAACTGGGTAAGGCGCATTACGACCTCGTGTGTTTACCACAGGGCGTAAGTGCAGAAGATGTGCCGACCCCGGCTAACCCTCGCCTCCGCCGGTGTACAGTCCGTCGATCATCTCTTTGTACTTCTTGTCGACGACGCGGCGCTTGACCTTCAGCGTCGGCGTCATCTCGCCGCTCTCGATGGTGAAGTCCTTCTCGAGGAGGCCGATCCTCTTCGGCATCTCGAAATGCGCGACCGATGGAAGCTGTTTCTTCACTTCCTTCTCGATCTTCGCGAGCACCAGCGGCTGCGCGATCAGCGACTTGTGGTCGGTGTAGCTCAGCTTCTTGATCTTCGCCCACTTCTCGAGCTGATCGTAGTTCGGCACGATGAGCATTACCGGATACTTTCGCTTGTCGCCGATCATCACCGCCTGCGACACGTACTTGTTCGTCTTCACCGCGTTCTCGATCGGCTGCGGCGCGATGTTCTTCCCGCCCGCGGTGACGATGATGTCCTTCTTGCGATCGGTGATGCGGAGATAGCCGTCCTCCATCACGCCGATGTCGCCGGTGTGGAACCATCCGTCGGCGTCGATCGCTTCGCGTGTCGCCTCGGGCTTGTTGTAGTAGCCCTTCATGACGTGCGGTCCGCGCGTGAGGATCTCGCCGTCGGCCGCGATCTTCACCTCGATCCCCTGCTGCGGCTTGCCCACGGTGCCGATGCGATTGAACTCCGGCGTGTTCACCGCGATCACCGGCGACGTCTCCGTCAGTCCATACCCCTCGAGCACCAACAAGCCCGCCGAGTAGAAGAACTTGTTGATCTCCGGCGCCAGGGGCGCGCCGCCTGAGACAAAAAACTTGAGGCGGCCGCCGACGCGCTCGCGCAGCTTCGAGAAGACGAGCCTGTTCGCGATCTTGTACTTGAAGGCGAGCCAGCCGCTGGGCGCGCGCCCCGCGAGCACTTCCGTCGACCAGTCATCGCCGACCTGCTTCGCCCAGAAGAAGATCTGCTTCTTGATCGCGCTGCCGGCCAACGCCTTCTCGAGCACCCCGGCATAGATCTTTTCGTAGATGCGCGGCACCGACACGACGAGCGTCGGCTTCACCTCGCCGATGTTCGCCAGAATCGTGTCCATCGATTCGACGTACGCGATCGACACGCCGCCGGCGAACATCAGAAAGTCGAACATCCGCTCCAGCACGTGCGACAGCGGCAGAAAGCTGAGCGACACCTCGGCGTTCGTCGGCGGAATGATGTGGATCACCGCGGCGACATTCGACGCCAGATTGCCATGCGTCAGCATCGCGCCCTTCGGCTCGCCGGTCGTGCCCGACGTATAGATCAGCGTCGCCAAATCGCTCGGCACCACCGCCAGCGCGTCGGCCTTGTACTGCGCGATCGCATCCGGCGTCTCCGCGGCAGCGCCTTTCGCCTCGAGATCCGCGAGCGTGATGTCCACGCCCGCGCCCGCCGTCGCGCCGAATCCGATCACGTATTTGAGCGCCGCCAGATTCTTGCGCTGCTCGGCGATCTTCGCCGCCTGCGCATCGGTCGACACGAAGATCGCGACGCACCCCGCGTCCTTGATGATGTACGCCGCTTGCTCGGCGGGGAGCGATGGATAGATCGGAACGTCGGTGATGCCCGCCGTGAGGCAGGCGTAGTCCGCGATCGCCCACTCCGGCCGGTTCTCCGAGAGGATCGCCACACGATCGCCGCGCGCGACGCCGAGCGCCTTGAGTCCGAGCGCGGCGTGGCGAACGCGCTCGGCGATGGTGCGATGAGAGACCGACTGGTACGTGCCGCCGACCTTGAATTGGAACGCGTCGGGCTTGTCGTACCGCTGCACAGCGTTGAAAAAGAGCTGGCTCAACGTCGTCGCCGCGGGGGGAGTGGCGGCAGCGGTGAACGGCTTGTGCTCGGCGACGGCGGTGCTAGTCATCGAATCCTCCAACGATGTGGCGGAATCTGATCGGGCGAGCTCAGGATGGTGTGAAAGCGATTACTGCCTCACGATGCGGAACGTGTACTTCACCGGACTGCCCGGTACTTCTTCAAGCAGCGGCGGAGTCGTGCGCTTGGTCGGACGGAACACGTGTGCCATGACGACGACCGAATCGCCGGCGGCCTGCAGCTTGAGCAGCGCTGAATCTCCGGACACAGCGAGGGTTCGGACGGCCAGCCCCGCAGCGTCGGTGGTGTCAATCTCGGACGGGTGCCCACCGTCGTCCAGCAGGATCGCTCGATTGAGGTTCGTCGGCAGCCCCGCTACCTCGGGCGCCGGGTACACGATCCGGAAGGTCGCGCGGTAGCTCGGTACCGGCACGAGTGGGTCTCCGGCGATGGCGGGTGTCGTATCGGCGAGCACCAGCAGGCGAACTTTGCTCGTGCCGACCTTGAGCGAGGTGACCACGATGAGATTGATGCGCGCCGTCGACGCGGTGAGCCGCTCGCCCAGGCTGTCGACGCCAACGGCCGAGTCTGGACGCGAGGTGACGGTGAGCACGACCGGGAGCGATTGCACGTTGCCGGCATCGGCGATGACGCTCGCCGTTCCTACTCGTAGTCCGCGAATCGTCCCCGCCGTCCGATCGATGGCGACGATGCCGGTGTCGCGCAGCACGAGCGAATCGCGCGCGCCCGCGATGATCTCGTTCTTGCCGTTGAACACGCGCACGGTGATGCTCGTCGGATTGCCCAACGAGTCGCGCAGCACGTCTCCGACGATCAGCGACGGCAGCTGCGGCGGGTCGACCTCGATCGCGACGCCGACCTTGGGATCGGTGCCGATGTCGGCGCAGCCCACCGCGCCGCACAATGCGGCAAATGCCAGCAGTCGGTTCCGTGCTCGTGAGCGCATCATACGATGATGAATAATCGCGGGCGCGTGGCGCCGCGACATACGTCAAACGGCTTAGGCGCTCCCTGCACGCTGCCGCTCAGGTGAAGCGCTCGGCGAGCACGTCCGCCAGCTGGAAGTAGGCCATCGACGCCGGATCATCGGGCTCGCGGAGCACCACGGGCTGCCCGGCGGCGAAGGCATCCGCGGCAGCCATGGTGCGCGGCACGGTCATGTCGAACACCATCGTCGGCAGATGCTGGCGGACGTACTCCGCGACGCGCACGCACGTCTGGCTGTTCGCGTCGTACATCGTCAGGATCAATCCATCGAGCGTGAGATCGGGATTGCTCGGGACGAGCTCTTGAATGCCGCGAAGAATTTGCGGCGTGGTTTGCAGCGCCAACGGCTCGCACTGCAGCGGCACGATGACGTGGTTCGCCGCTTCGAGCACGCGCTGCACGATCGGTCCCAACCCCGGCGGTGTGTCGACGATCACCACGCGGCAGCGCTCGCGCGCTCTGGCGATCAGCTCGCCCAACAGGCCCGTGTGCTCGATGCGATGCTGGTAGTCGCCCTGCTTCGTGCTGTTGCTCACCGAGCCGGCGAGAATCACGCGCAGCCACGGCAGCGCGGTGGGAAGGATCACTTCGCGCAGCGACTTGCCGCCATCGAGGAAGTCGGAGAATCCGTACTGCGCGTGACCGCGGCGGAGTCCCACGCCGAAGCGCACCGCGCCCTGCGGATCGGTATCGACGAGGAGCGTCTTGATGCCGCGTTTGGCGAATGCGGCTGCGAGGTTCACTGCCGTCGTCGTCTTACCGACACCGCCCTTCTGGCTCACGATTGCGAGGACGTGTCCCACGCGCTATTCGGGCTCCGCGCGACCGTCGGGCCCGCCGCCGTTGAGCGTGTCGAGCGTTTGTTGCGCGTGCTGCACCCACCGGGCCGCATCGGTGCCGGGCGGCGGGCTAGCGAGGAACGCCTCGAGGTGCTCCCGCGCGCCCTCTCCATCGCCGCGCTTCAGCAGAAGAAAGGCAACGCCGTAGTGTGCACCGGACAGCGTGGGCTCGAGCTCGAGCGCACGCCGATAGGCGCGGATCGCTTCGTCCATGCGACCCGTGCGTGAGAACGCGATGCCCATGTTCTGGAGAATGCGCGGATCGTTCGGCTTTTCGCGCAGCGCGAGCCGGTACGATGTCAGCGCCGCGTCATAGTCCCCCTGACGCTCTAGCGCCAGCGCCTCGCTCAAATAGTCGACGCGTTGCGGCCTGATCTCGTTCTCGGGACTGCCGCCCGTGAGGCGGCTCCACCAGGACATGCGATCGGAGAGGGCTAGAGGACGACGAGTGGGGAGGGGCGCGCGATCGCAAAACTACGGGGAATGTACGGACAGAGCAACGTTGAATGGGGCCGGGGTGCGGCGAACCGGGGGCGGTTGAGCCACGAACTTCCGCCCTCGCCGTACCCTGTTCGCCGAACCCTGTACCCGCTCGCTCTGCCATCCACCGACGACTAGCTTCGTCCCATGTCTCCCCGCCGCACGACCGTCGACCGCTCGCGCGGCGTACTCGAAGTTGATTGGCCACTCTTCGGCGAATTGTCGCGCGCGCTCGCGCTCAAGGTGGCGCGGTCGTATGACCCCGAGGTGGTGATCGGGGTCGCCACTGCGGGTGTCGTGCCGGGCGCGGTCATCGCGGCGATTCTTGGCCGCGAATTTCACTCGATGCTCGTCAGCCGCCGCGCCGGCGTGCAAGTGATGCGCGACATCCCCGCTGTTCTCGGCGCCGCTCCGACGGAAGTGCTCAATCGGCTGGTGCTATTGGTCGACGAGACGTGCGACACTGGCGACACGATGCGGCTCGCCGTCGCCGCCATCGTCAATGCCGGAGCATCCGATGTGCGTACCGCGGTGGGGTTCCGCACCGGACCGTACTCACCGGACTTCAGCGCCCTCGAGACGGAGAGCATGATCATTCTGCCGTGGGATCGCGAGATCCTCGTCGACGGCGAGCTGATCATGAAGCCCGAGTACACCAAGTTTCTCGAGTGACTCGACCGCAGACTACCTCACAGGAGCGGTGATCATGGCTACGAAGAAAAAGGCAAAGAGCGCGAAGAAGGCGGCGAAGCCAGGCGGCACGAAGGCGGCATCGAAGAAGAAATCCGCGCCGCAGCGCGCCGGCGCGACACGCCACATGGGCAAGTCGGAGCTTCTCCAGCGTACCGAACCGCAGCCGGATTAGAGAGAAACGCGGGGGTGAGATCGATTGCGATCTCACCCCCTTAGTGTTTCAGTGCCCGAC
>JALZAE010000373.1 GCA_030948535.1 Gemmatimonadota bacterium
ACGTCATCAGGGTGACCCTGAATCGCGGGAACGCATCCATGAAAGAGAGATAGCAGAAACCCCAAATTCCGAGATATCCCAGCGCGACTCCGATCTCCCAGATGCCGAGCGGAACCCCCGCGACCGACGTTCCATACAATGACGGATAGACCTCGAGATATCGGTGCAGCCAGAGGCCGAAGACGGTCGAGAGCGCGAACAGCATCATCGTCGGCAGGTACACCTTCGCCGCGCGCGACAGCAGCCCGAAAAACGGAATGACGAACATCAGCGCCACAGCCGTCAGCGTCAGCCCTTCCCACGGCTGGATGAGACGGAGCCGCATCCAGTGGGTCTCCTCTCCCATGTTGCCGTACCAGATGACGAGGTACTGGCCGAAGGTGAGGTAACCCCAGAAGGCGGTGAAGGCAAAGCAGAGCTTTCCGAGATCGTGGAAGTGACGCTCGGTGATCAGATCATAGCGGCCGAGAAATTTGCGCCACGCGATGGTGATGATCGTGAAGCTCGCCAAAGCGGCGACCCACCCGCCCATGAACACCCACCAGCCGTACATCGTACTCTGGAAGTGCGCGTCGAGCGACATCGAGAGATCCCACGCCAGCGACATCCATCCGTAAACGAACGCAAAACCGAGCCAGACCGCGAGCTTGCCCTGGAGCGAATGCGTGGAGTGAATCTCTCGGCGCTCATCCTGGAAGCCGCGGCGCATTCTCGCGCGCATCAAGCGCGCCCAGCTTGCGCCTGATTCAGGCGTGATGCCGACGTCGAGACGCACCGATGTCCAGATATACCACAGGCTGAGAGATGCGATGATGCCGAATGCGATGATCGTCCGCGCGAACACGAATGGCGGATTAAGATAGATGCGCTTTTCCGGAATTTCCGACGCGACATTCGACCACCAGAAGATGTGATGGCGGCCGAGGAGAATGAGCAGCAACAGCACGAACGCGACGGGAAGGAATGCGACGTATCCCTCGAGGAAGCGGATCACCGAGCGCGACCAGCGCGCGGTGGTGATCCGCTGCACGGCGACGAACATCACCGCCGCCGAAGATATCGTCGTGAAGTACAGCCAGTTGAACAGCAGCGCGCGCCAGGCTCGGTCGTTGCCGGTAATCGCGCCGACGATGAACACCAGCGTGCCAATCGCGCCGAGCACGACGCAGACGAGCTTTAGCGTACGCGACGACGGGCGGTCGCTCCCGGCGAGAATCTCCTCGCGAGTCGGAAGCACTGTCTCGTGCGCGCTCATCGAACGACTCCTGTCGCGGTCGTATCCATTTTCTTTGCCGGCGTCTTCGCCACGGAGTCACGCGCCACGGGTCCGCGAGCGTGGCCGTCCACAACGCCGGTTGCTGGCGAGGAATCGATTGCCAGCGGCTTTTGCGTCTGCTTCCACTGGTTGTAGAACGGCGCCGGGCGGGTCGGTCCCATCTGAGTGAATCCGGGTACCTTGTCGCCGGTCACTCCCGGCGGCGCGAGCGGTCCGGTGACGACGGGGTGTCCCGCCAATCCCTGCAACCCGCGAACGTAGTTCACTACATCCCAGCGATCCATCTCTTCAATTCTGTTGTACGTCGGCATCATACCGCGGCCGTTGCGGATCATCCCGTAGATGTATCCATCGGTGCGCGCCTTGGTGAGGTCGGTCGTCAGGTTAATCCCCGGCATCCCGAACTTCGTCGCCTCTCCGTCTCCCTGCGCCGCGACGCCGTGACAGACGGCGCAATTGATCTGGAAATACTTCCGCCCGTTGGCCAGCGACGCATCGCTGATCGGCGTCGGATTCGCGATTCCCGCTAGAGAGTCCGGCATCGCTGTGTAAGAGACCTGAAATCCGGCCATGAACGTTCCCGTCGTCGGAACCGACATCTGCGGATTGCCGCGCGACGGCGTAAGCGAGTCCTTCACCGGCTCCCACGTCCAGAGCGAAGGCTGGCGCTTGAAATCGGTAAACCACTCGCAAGCTCCGAGGAGGAGCGGCAGAGCGAGAACCAGAGTGCGCACTCTACCGTTCACTCCGCACCTCCGTCGCGCCGTGTCCGCGCAGAATGGCGGCCGCTTCGCTCGCGTTGTCGGGAGCGCACTCGAGCCAAAGTCCGTAATCGCCAGCGCTGAAACGCGGATCGTATCCGACGGTCATCGTGAGCTTTGGGATGCGTGCCGTGATAAAAAGTCCGGCGACGGTAGAAAGCGCGCCGACGAGGACCATCACCTCGAAGCCGAAAATCGTGTACGGCACCCAGGACGCGACCGGCTTGCCGCCCACGACGAGCGGCCAGTAATCCGATATCCAGATCGCGATCCAGTAGCCGAATGTCACGCCGAGCAGTCCGCCGATGAGGGTGAACATCCTCACCTTGCTCGGCGGAGCGTGAATCGCGTGTTCGATCTCGTGTCGCGGAGTCGGCGAATAAACGGTGATGTCGCCTGTCTTCTTCGCCTTGAGATCCTCGATCGCCTCGACGAGCGAGTCGAGCTCGCGGAAATGTGCCAGGACGCCGCGCATTATTCGTGTTCTCCCGGCGTCTCGCGCTCGTAGTCCACGTGCTCTCCGCTGCTGGTAACGCCGTGCGAGTGCGCCGCGCGGAGGCGCGGCATCACGATCTCCTTCACCTCGGAGATCGCGATCACAGGCAGCTGCTTGATGAAGAGCAGGAACCACATCGAAAACCAGCCGAAGCTGCCTGCGAGGATTCCGTAGTCCACCCACGTCGGGTGATACGTCGTCCATTGCCACGGCTCGAACTCGTGCGATAGCGACGGCACGACGA
>JALZAE010000664.1 GCA_030948535.1 Gemmatimonadota bacterium
CAAGGAGCCGGTCATCACCGGTGAAGGCGGCTCGATTCCCGTCGTCGGCGATTTTCAGCGCATCCTTCGCGTGCCGGTGTTGCTCATCGGATTCGGATTGCCGGGCGAGAACGCGCATGCGCCCGACGAGTGGTTCAGCGATGACAACTTCGTGCGCGGGATGAAAGCGGTCGCCGGAATGTGGGACGAGATCGCGAAGCGTTGAGCGGCGAATCGTCTACCAGCGCACTTCCCGTATGAGAAAGAGCCCGAACACGCCGGTGGGCACGGGCGGCTGCGTCGTGCTCAGCGTCGGATCGCGCAACAGGTAGCGCGGCTCGAAGCTCGCCTCGAGGCGGAATCCCGCCGACATGCGCTGCTCGACTCGGATGCCCGGCACCGCGTCGGGCGCGGGACGGGCCTGCAATCCGACAAAGGTGTCGCGGCTCGTGTACTTGCCGAGCTCGAACTCCGTGCCGCGCAGAAACCCGCCGATGCCCGTGCTCGACAGCTCCGCCGGCACGTCCGCCGGCGTGATGTTGAAGTAGTCGGCGCCGAGCGAGCGCGCTGCTTCGCCCGCCACCCGGTGCGCGACTTCGCCAAGCGCGACACCGGCGAGCTGTCGCGCGGCGAGCCCGGCGACGGTGCCGGCCAATCCGCCACTCGCGCTGCCGGCGCCGGAAACGCTCGAGCCTTCCTGCGTCAGTAACGATGAGGACGAGCGCCCGAACGCGAGATAGCTGAGCAGATCGGACTGCGAGATCGGCGGCTGCGCATTGCTCTCCAGCGTGATGCGCGGATGGTGAAGCGTTCCCCCGATCAGCACGTTGATCGCCATCGCTTCGCGACCCGGAATCTGCACCTCGTGCTCGCCGGCGAGCTGCAGCAGCGGGTTGATGCGCTGATCGCCGATGAAGGTGATCGTGCCGCGCGTGATCTGGAATCGCCGTCCGGCGACGGCATACTCGCCGCGCTCCGTCGCCAGCACGCCGGTGAGCACGACGGCGTTCTGCGTGCGGTTCACCCTGATCGCCAAATCTTCGTCGGGCGGGGTAAACAGCTCGATGTTGCCGTCCGTCGAGCGCACCCAGGTGTCGGACAGGATCTGTACGCCGACGTTCACCTGGAGATTCTTCGTCATCGCCGATTCGCTCGGCAACAGCTCACGCTCGGACGCGACGGATGTGTCCGCGACGATGAAGAGAATCGGGTCACTCGAGCTGATCGTCTTCTTGCCCGTCGATTCCGGGATGTAGAACACGCCGTAGCGTATGGTCGCCACGCCGGTGATCGACACGCCATTGAACGGGCCGGCTATCGAGACGGTGACGTCGGCGTTCATGTGGCCTTGCTCGTTGTCGAGCAGGCGCGCATCGCGCGCGTCGAACGAGAGCGCGAACGACGGCTCGGCCAGCGAGGCGATGCCGAGTGTGCCGCTCAGGCGAACCTGCCCGCCGGCGTGCCCGACGATCGAATCGATGAACACCGAGTCGCCCGCCATGCGAATCATGCCAGTGATGTCCGAGAGCCGCGTGCCGGTCGAGACGATGCGCAGCGAGCCCAAGTCGAGCGCGAATTGCCCGGCGACGCGAGGATGCTTCATCGTTCCGCGCGCCGCCAGCCGGCCGATCATCCGACCCTGCAAGTCGGCGATCGACTCGGTGAATCGCGGCAGCACGTCGAGCGGGAGACTGTCCGCCTGCAGATCGAAGGTCATCGGGAGGTCGAGCATACGCGGGCCCGTCACCCCGGCCAGCGCCAGATCGATCGGCAGCTTTGCGGTCGCGGACGCCAGCGGCTTGCCGGCACGAAACATTTCCGCGCTTGCGGCGAGCGAGCGATCCGCGTAGTCGAACCGCGCTCGAATGTCGGGCACCGGAGTTCCGCGATACGTCACGCGCGACATGCCGAGCGCGCCGTGCACGAGCGGGTTCTCGCGCGTTCCGCCGATATGTGCCGCCGTCGTGAGAATTCCCGACGCCGGGAGATCGCTCTCCGTCAGCGCCACCAGATTGGCGATGTCGAATCCCTCGACGGCGATGTCGACGTTCGCGACGCCCTGCGTCGGGATGAGGCCATTGGCGTACATGCGGCCACCGGCTTTGCTCCGCAGATCGATCGCGCGGAGGTCGATGCCGCTCGGTCCCCAGTGCACCGCGCCCTGTCCCACGGAGCGCCACACGGTGGTGTCGAACTGCAGCGCGACGTTGCGCAGGTGCAGCTCGCTGTGATCGCTGTGGAGGAGAAGATCGACGCTCGCGGCGTAGCGAATGCCCGTATCCTGCACCACCACCAGATCGACGTGCCCGGAATCGCGCTGATACGCGAACCGCACGTCCATGCTGTCGAGCGCCAAGCCGAATGCCTGCGCCGAGTCCACGGTCGCCGCGACGACGATGGCGTTGTCGGGCGTGCGAGCCGACGTCCACGCGTACTCGAGCTTCCCGCGCCGAATGGTGTTCCCGCGCGCCACGATGCGATCGACCGAGGCGCGCCCGCGCATGTCGAAATTGGTGAGGTTGCCGCGCAACACGCCCGCCGCATACACCGACCCGCTGAGCGAGTCGGCTCGCACGGGTGGGATCGAGTCGACGCGGATCTTCGGCGACGACGGCGCGTGGCCGGTCGCCATGATCGCGATCTCGTTCCGCCGCGCGATCGCGATGGAGTCGCGGTGTGCTTGCTCGAGCGCGCGAGCCAGGCGCCCGGGCCGGGGCGTGATCACCACCGTATCCGACTTCGGCAACCAGCGGCGAACGCCATCCAGGGAATCGACCTGCACCGTGTACGCGAGCGCGCCCTGTTGTCCCGCGGCGAGCCCGAAGGTGCCGCTCACCACCGCGCGCGCGAAGCTCGTGCCGAAGCTGGTCGAATCCACCGTCGCCATGCCGGCGGCCACGGCCACGCGCAAATGCAGAGTGTCGATGCCAACGCTATCGACCTGCGAGCGCTGCAGGTCGGCCGCGAACGCCGCGCGCATCGTCGCCGGCGCGAAGCCGCGTCCCTTCGCCGTCGCGACCGCGGTCAGCGATGTCGGCGGCGCCTTCGTCGTCACCGACCGCAAGTTGAAGACGGTCATCCGCGTCGAGAGATCGTACCCCTTTTCCGCGCTCGCGATGTCGAGCGCGCCGCGCGTGATGATCGCGCCGCCGTCCGGCAGCCGCAGATCCGAATCGACGACCAGGTTGTCGAAGTTCCCGTGCACCCGGATCGGTCCGGTCACCGCACCGGTCAGTCCCGCCGCCGGCGCGAAGCGCCCGACCGTCGCCAGTGCCAGCGGTCGCGCCTGGATGTCGACATCCATGCGCTTCGTCCCGGCGCGCGCGATCGTCGCCCGTCCGGTGAGGTGCGACAGCTCACCGCGGTCGCTGTGCACGAGATCGCCGGTGGCGACGAGCTGCGTCTTGACCGACCCATCGATGGTCGCCGTGCCGGTAACCGTTCCGCCGATCGGCAGCGTCGGCATCGCGATGCGCGCGAGATCCACCTGCACCGGCTCGACCCGCAGATGAAGTCCCTTCGCCGAGAATCCCTTGGCGAAGCCGATCTCGCCCGCCGCCACGACGCGGCTGCGACCCGAGCGCGTGTCGTCGAACGCGACGTCGGAGTCGATCCGCAGCGCTCGCGTCGACCCCGCGAGCGTGGTGCGTCCGCCCAGTGTACCGCGGCGGGGCGATTTCAGACCGGGCACGAGCTGCTCGATCAATCGCGTGTCGAAGTTGGCGAACTTCAGATTCGTGTCGTGGAACGCAATGGTGTCGGAGAGCGCGAGCCCGAAATCTCCGCTGATCGTCGAGCCCTGCGTCGCGAGGTTTGCGCGTCGCGCGTTGAAATCGCTCGTCTTGCCGCTCGTCCGCATGGCGAAGTCGAGCGTCCCTCCGCCGGACGATGGCAGGCGAGGATAGAGCCAACGGAGATCTGCCAACGCGAGCGTGTCCGCATGCAGCGCCAGGGCGATATCGCCCGGCGTGAGCAGGTACGTGCCGTCGCCCGAGATGCGCGATGACTCGAGCGACGCGTGCATGCCGCGGAACCAGAGCGAGTCGTTCAGCATGAAGAACGTGCCCTTGAGCTCGCGCACCGTCGCTACCGGCGGGCGGAACGGCTCGGCCACCATGTGCAGCGACGCGACGTCGAAGATGCGCGTCGCACTGTCCGGGTCGGCCAGTCGCAGTCTCGGCATCGACGCGTCGATCCCGCGGAAATCCATGATCTGCTGGAATCCGCTGCCGGCGCGCTCGACGCGAGTGCGACCGTCCGCGCTCAAGGCGAACGCGATGACGCTGTCACGCGCCGCGCCGGTGAGCGAATCACTCGGCGCCCACGGCGTGCGGACGAGGATGCGGCTGTTCACCATCGTCACACGGCGCAGATCGATCCAGCTCCCGAATCCGGGGCCGGTGCTCGGGGCGCCCGTGCTGTCGGATGCGAAGATGCGCTTGTAGTTCCAATCGCCGCCGCTGCGCTTGTCCAGGACGAGCGTCAGATCCACGAGCCGCACATCGCTGAGATCGATGCGCTTCCGCAGGAACGCGCCGATCCGGTAGCTCACGTGCATGCTGTCGACCGCGATGAACGGATTGCCGGCGCTGTCGGTGATGGAGATGTCCGAGACCGTCGTGCCGCTCAGCAGATTCCCGCCGACCTTGCCGATCCGGACGATGCCGTGCGCCGACCGGCCGAGCGCGCCGAGCGCGAAGCGGCGCACGCGCTCGTGTCCCCAATCCGAGTTCGTGATGATGCCGATCGCCGCCACGACGAGCACGACGAGCGTCACGATCACGCCGGCGACGATGGCGAGCACCTTCCGCATCAGAACGCCTGCCCAATAGAGAGGTGCAGCTGCAGCCGGTCGAAGATCTGGCTCAAGAACCCGTGCCCGCCGAGGGCGGTGTAGCTCTTAGTGACATCGGTCCCCGTCTCGAGACTCTTCACGGTGACAATCTGCGACTGGTTCCTCAAGGGGTCAGTTACTTCCGTCACAACCGACAGTTGTTCTCGAAGCGTCGGCCGAATGCCGAGGTCGATCCGAATCGCTCCGGCGGAGGAGTAGTAGCGCAGGCCGGCGCCGGGAGTCACGGCGCCCTTGCCCCGGGCAATCGCACTCAACGCTCCCTCGCCCACGAACGCCCCGTCGACGAACAGCGCGCCGCCAAGATTCTTGAGCAGGTTATCTAGTGGCATGCGCAGCTCGATGTTCCCCTCGAGCAGCGACGACCCGCCGAGCGGGCGCGGCTGGTACGATGCCGACTGGATGTCGTCGATGCGCTGTTGCGGGCACGCGACGCCGCCGCCGGCCGTGTGCTCGCACACCGGCGCCTTGGACAAATTGGTGTCGACGGTGAAGAGGAGCGCGGGGTCGATCGTGAGGATGCGCGGCCCGAGCTGGTTCTCCCCGTATCCGCGCACCGACTGCGACCCGCCGGCGTAGAAGCGCTTGCGCGGGTGGATGATCTCGCGTCCCGTCGCCGCGTCGCCGCCGACCGCGCTCCCGGTACTCGCCAAGCTCCGCACGTATCCCATTCCGGCGCGGGTCGCGAGCGACATCGTGCGGCCGATCGCCCAGTACTTCGTGAACTCCCCCGACGCGCGAACGTAGTGGTAGTCCGAGAGCGTATAACTGTTCGCGTGCTCGATCTCCGCCCGAGTGACGAATCCGGCGCGCGGCTTGAAAATGTCGTCCGAGCGGTCGGCGAAGAAGCTGAGGCTGACCGGCGAGAGACGGTGCGCTTCGCGCAGCGCGCCGATCACCCCGACCTCGCACACCCCGAAGAACTGGCAGAAGTACACATCCCCCGCCGACACCTTCGAGATCTCGAATCGATAGTTCGCGACGAGCGGAACCTTGTCCGAGATCTGGCGCGTGAACGTCGCGCTCGTGCCGAACCCATTGTCGACAAAGATGCCCGCCGCGCTACGGCGGTGCGCGAAGGCGCTCGCCCCGAGCGAATTGTTCGATCCGGCGAACCAAGGCTGCGTGATGTCGGCGCTCAACTCGAACGTCGGCTGCAGATAACTGTTGTCGCCCCTCGTGTCCGGCTTGCGGAAGATGCGCGAGTTCTGCAGCTGCGGCGCTCCGAGATTCCCGATCACGCCGCGGAGCTCCAGTCGTCTCGCTCCTCCGAAGAAATTAAACTGCGTGAACCGCTCCTCGGTCTGAAAAAAGTCGATCGTATTGAAGCCGAGGCTCGACCGCATCGAGCGGAGCGGAGCTTCCTGGACCATGACGGACACGACCTTGGCGCTGTCGCCGCTCACCGTCTGGATGCTGGCGCGGCGGAACAGATTCGATTCGTAGAGATTGCGCAGGCTTCGATTGAGGTCGCGAAGCCGGTAGATGTCCCCTTCTTTGAAAGTGATCGACCGGCGGATGGTCCGCTCGTGGATCTTGTCGTTGCCGGTGATCACGATCTTTGACACCGTCGCCCGCCACTTCGGGTTGACGGCGAACTGCACGTTCGCGACGCGAGTGGTATCGTCGACTTCCGTGGATGACTTCACTACCGCGTCGGCATACCCTGCGTTGAAAAGCGACCGGCGCAGCAGTAGCGCGCTGGAATCGACCAGGAGCAGAT
>JALZAE010000437.1 GCA_030948535.1 Gemmatimonadota bacterium
TGGCTCCGTAGCCGACCGGCCGCGTGTCGGTTTCGCGCTCGATCATCTTCGGCGTGGTGCCGCTGGCGACCAACGCGTGAAATCCCGAGATCGCTCCGCACGCGATCGTGATGAAGGCGAAGGGAAAGACTTTTCCGGCGAAGACGGGACCGGTGCCATCGGTGAACTGCGTCAGCGCCGGCATCTGCAGCGGTGGGAGCACGATCAGAATGCCGACGGCGAGCGCGATCACCACGCCGATTTTTACAAAGGCCGAGAGATAGTCGCGCGGCGCGAGGAGCAGCCATACCGGAATCACCGACGCGGAAAAACCGTAGATCATGATCAGGATCGCCAGCGTCTTTCCGCTGAGCGTGAACATCGGAGCGAGCGCCGGATTCTCCGACACCCATCGCCCGGCGTACAGCGACAGGATGAGCATGACGAGTCCGATGCCCGTCGCCTCGAGCACCCGGCTCGGTCGGATCCACCGGAGATAGCCGCCCATGAACAGCGCGATCGGAATCGTCAGGCCGATCGTGACCGTTCCCCACGGACTCGACTTGAGCGCGTTCACGACGACGAGGCCGAGCACCGCCATCAGCACGATCATGATGCCGAGCACCGCCACGAGCGCGGTGTATCCGGCGACGGGACCAATCTCGTCCTTCGCCATCTGACCGAGCGAGCGCCCATTGCGGCGCGTGGACGACGCGAGAATCACGAAGTCCTGGACCGCGCCGCCGAGCACGACGCCGACGATGATCCAGATCGCGCCGGGAAGAAATCCGAATTGGGCGGCGAGCGTCGGGCCAACGAGCGGTCCCGGTCCGGCGATCGCCGCGAAGTGGTGGCCGAAGACGATCCAGCGATTCGTCGGCGAGAAGTCGCGGCCGTCGTCGAGTCGAACGGCGGGCGTCGGCCGGTTTGCGTCGAGCGCGAACACTTTTGCCGCGATGAACTTGCTGTAGAAGCGATACGCGATCGCGTACGTGCACACCGCCGCGGTCACGAGCCACGCGGCGCTCACGGTTTCGCCGCGCGAGAGCGCCAGCGTGGCGAACGCAAACGCGCCCGCGAGCGCGACGGCGATCCAAATCACGCCGCGCAAAGCCTTCGGCATCGGCAATGCTCCAGTGGTGGGACGCAGGAAGATTGCGGCGCGCGACGTGCACCGTCAACGAATCACGGCTAGCTTACGCCAAACCACCGGGACTTTTTTCGTGCGCCATTCGCGGTTTCTGCTGATTCTGGTTCTGTACGCGTCTGTCGCGTGCGCATCGAAGCCGCCGGCACCCGGGGGACAGGGCGTTCCTCCCGCCGCGGCGCAGCAGGCTCCGCAGCAGACCAACCGGCCACTCGCCGGTTTCGCCGCGCAACGCTTGATCGTTCTGCCCACCCGATTCCTGCGCACCAACGATTCGCTCGGCTGGACGCGCGACATCGGCGCAGCCGCCGACTATCTGAAGACGGTCGACGACGAGCTCGCCTTCGCGCTCCGCGAGCGCGGCGTGCAGGGAACCTGGGTGATGGCGAGCGATGTCGTGAAGGCGGCCAAGCGGAACTTTGCCTACGCCACCGACCCATACACGCTCGGCGAAGAGCCACTGCGGCCGCCGCGCAAAAAACCGGAGTTGCTCGCAGATCCGCTCGCATCGGAGCTGCGTAATCTCATCGCGTTGCACGATGGCGTTCGATACGCTCTGCTTCCGGTCGAAGTGCGTTTCGAAAAGTTCGGCTCGCAGGGGCGCGCGGTGCTCCATCTCGCGGTGATCGATGTGCGAATGTCGAAGGTGCTGTGGAGCGGCGATGTCGTGAGCGACCCGTCGATCCTGTTCACGCCGGCGCTCGCCGCCAGCCTCAGCGTGCACGTCGCCGACATGATCGCCTCGCCCTGATGCGCCCGACAGCAAGTGGCACCCACGTGCGCAGTAACTGACATCCGACATCTGACGTCTGCCCAATGCTTGAGATAACCCTAATTCCCGGCGACGGCATCGGTCCTGAGATCACCGACGCGACCATTCGAATTCTCGAAGCGTCCGGCGCCGACATCACCTGGGATCGCCAGCTCGGCGGGCAGGCAGCCGTGACCTCGGCGGGCGAACCGATGCCCAAGGCGACGATCGATTCGATCAAGCGCACGCACCTCGCGCTGAAGGGTCCGCTCGAGACCCCAATCGGCGTCGGATTTCGCTCGGTGAACGTCGCGCTGCGCCAGGAGTTCTCCCTCTATGCCAACGTGCGGCCGGCGCGAACCATCCTTCCGGGCGGTCGGTTCGACAACGTCGACATCGTGCTCGTGCGCGAGAATACCGAGGGACTCTACAGCGGCATCGAGCACTACGTCCGCATCGGCGATGATCCGCACGCGGCGGCCGAATCGACGGCGGTGATCACGCGCACCGGGTCGGAGCGCGTGGTGCGTTACGCGTTCGAGTACGCGGTGCGGCACGGGCGCAAGCGCATCACGCTCGTGCACAAGGCGAACATTCTCAAGTTCTCGCAGGGACTGTTTCTCGAGACGGGCCGCGCCGTCGCGACAGAGTACGAGGGACGCATCGCCTTCGACGAGCGCATCGTCGACGCCATGGCAATGCAGCTCGTGATGCGACCCGAAACGTTCGACATGATCGTCACGACCAATCTCTTCGGCGACATCCTCTCCGATGAGATCTCCGGGCTGGTGGGCGGACTCGGCCTCGCGCCGGGCGCGAACATCGGCGAGCACGCCGCGATCTTCGAGGCGGTGCACGGTACCGCACCGGACATCGCGGGAAAGGGGATCGCGAACCCCGGGGCGCTCGTTCTCGCGGCCTGCATGATGCTAGAGCACCTGGGCGGCGCCGAGAACGAGACGCGCGCCGCGCGCATTCGCGATGCGTTCGAGAGCACGGTCAAGGGAGGTATAGTGCGGACGAAAGACATGGGCGGATCGGCGACCACGGCCGCATTCACGGACGCCATCATCGCCAAGCTCGGATCGTGACTCTGGCCGCCGACGCGTGACGACGATTCTGCACGTCTCCGACCTGCACTTCGGCCGGCCCGCCGTGCCGGAGCAGATCGACGCCATCGAGGAGCTGGTGCAGGTGGAGCGCTACGATGTCGTGGCGATCTCAGGCGACGTGTCGCAGCGGGCGCGGGCGGGCGAGTTCCTCCGCGCCCGCGCCTTCATTCGCGATGCGCAGCGCGTAAGCCGCACGATCATCGTGCCGGGCAATCACGACGTGAAGTGGTGGAAAGCCTACGTTGGGTTCGGGAACAAGGAGGCGATCTACGAGGGGTACCGCACCTACATCTCGTCCGATCTCGAGCCGGTGCTGCGCGTGCCCGGCATCACCTTCGTCGGCCTCAACACGGCACTGGGGGTGACCCGCCACACGCTCACGTGGAACATGCGGGACATCAGCGTGATCGGGGATCTCCGCCGCAGCCAGATCGAGAAAGCGCGCGTCGCGTTCAGCGAATCGCCCGAGAAGGACCGGCGCGTGATCGTGATGCATCACAATCCGATGAAGGGCGAGCTGTCGCAGCGCCATGGACTGTCCAACACCAAGCACGTGCTCGGCGCCTTCGCCGAGCTCGGCGTCGACCTCGTACTCTGTGGTCACGACCATCAGGAAGCGATCCACTTCGTCGAGCACACGCGGAAAGGCACGGTGATCGCGACGGCCGGCACGGTGTCGAGCCGATCCCGCGGCGGCCGGCCGTCGAGCCTCAACGTCATCACCTTGTCCGACGGAAAGATTCAGGTGGTGACGCGGATCTGGTCGCGGCAATCGCACGCCTTTGTCGACGGCCCTATCAAGAGCTTCGATCGATGAGGTTCCTGGGTCACGGCCGTTTCGATGACCCCTCCCAGCTTCGACTGGAGTTCGATCGCCCCGCCCCGACGGCGGAAGCGTTCCTGGAACGACTACGACGCTACGGCCTCAAGCACATCGAGCGCTGCCGCCTGACGAGAAACCGCGCGGTGATGGTGAGCTTCACCAAGCACGAGCTCCGCGTGCATCGCGGCTACCTCGACGCGCCGCCGGAAGTGCTGCGCGCGATTGTCGTGTTCGTCAGCGCGCGCACGCACGCCGAGCGACGTGGGGCGCAGGCTGTGATCCTCGCTTTTCCGGTGCACGATGTCGCGCGGCCACCGGTGCGCCGTCCCGAACGGCCGCGCCCCGAAGACCCCGCGATCATCCGGGAGCTGACGGAGTGGCATCGCGAGTACAATGCGCGCTACTTCGCCGGCACGCTGTCCGACATCCGGCTTCGCATCTCTGGTCGCATGCGCACGCGACTTGGCCAGTACATGGCGTCGTCCGCCTATGGCGAGCCGCCCGAGATCACGATCAGCCGCTCGCACGTGCGCCGCCATGGATGGGCCGAGGCGCTGCACACGCTGCTGCACGAGATGGTGCACCAGTGGCAAGCGGAGAACGGATTGGCGATCGATCACGGCGCGCTCTTTCGAGCGAAGGCGCGTGAAGTGGGGATCGTGCCAAATGCACGCCGTGAGCTTCGCGGCGGTGTCAGGCAGGGGCGCGTCAGCTTGCCGATCGACCTACCGCAGCGAGCCGCTCGACAAGAATGAGATCGAGCGCGGTGCCGCTACTGCAATGCCGCTAGCTGCTCGCGCGGGATGCCGGCCCACACCGCCCGGCCGAGCTCACGAGTGAGACCGGAGCCCTGGACCGTGACGAGAAACCGCGTCGCGACGATTACGCTCAGATCGTAGCCCGAGTTCGCTGACGTGATCGTCTCGACCGCGGGATATCCGGCGAATGCCGCCGGCGACCGGAGAGCGCCGCCACGGTCGCTCCGCTTCTGGCGCGCCGAGGCCGTCATGGGCGCGTAGATCGGCGGATGATAGCCGCCATCGATGATCTGTACGCGCAGCACATCGCTGCCGCGCGAGAACATGCGGTCCGCCGTCGCCACCTTGAATCCGACGCGTTCGGCGTAGTGGCCGGTCGGCTCGCCCACCGCGGTCCAGCCCGGTGGGGCAGCGGGAAGCAGCTTCGCGAGCTTCTCGGGATCGATCGGGTCGACCACGCCATGCGCTTCGATATTTTCCTGCGTGCGCCGCGCGAGGCGCGCCACATCGGCGCTGACCCAGACGGCCGCATCGCGCACGGTCGGCAGCGCGATCTCGGGCGCTATCGCAACAAGCACGGGTGCAGCCGGATCGGCGGCCGGCCCGACCTGTTGGGGCGCGGCTGCAACGACCGTCGTTTTGATGACTGCGGCCTTCTTCGCGCCCGCGTCGCGGCATGCGCCAAGCGCCAACAGGATGGACAGCGCGGCAGGAATCGCGCGTGGTGTGGCCATGGGCCCTCCGTTCTCCCTTGAGACGACCGAAGTCGCGACGGAGAAACGCTACGGACGACGCGAGCCGGGAACAGTGACGCTGCGCACCTAGCCCCCGACGACGGGCACCGCCTACTTTTGCCGCATGAAACAGGACTTCTACGACATCGATGGCGCGCTGTCCGAAGAGGAGCGCGCCGTTCGCGATAGCGTGCGTCAGTTCGTCGACGAGCGCGTTCTTCCCATCATCGGCGAGTGCTACGTCCAGGGCCGCTTCCCCAAGGAGCTGATCCCGGAGATGGCACAGCTCGGCGTGTTCGGCGCGAATTTGCCGGAGGAGTATGGCTGCGCCGGACTCAACAACGTCGCGTATGGATTGATCATGCAGGAGCTCGAGCGCGGCGATTCCGGTGTGCGCAGCTTCGCCTCGGTACAGGGCGCGCTAGTGATGTATCCCATCTATGCCTTTGGCAGCGAAGAGCAGAAGCGCCACTATCTGCCCAAGATGGCGGCGGGCGAGATCATCGGGTGCTTCGGCCTGACCGAGCCCGACTATGGCTCGAATCCGAGCGGCATGGTCACGATGGCGACGGAGCAGGCCGACGGAAGCTGGGTGCTCAATGGCGCGAAGATGTGGATTACCAATGGATCGACCGCGCAGGTCGCGATCGTCTGGGCGAAGACGAACGGCGACAAGTCCGACAAATCGATTCGCGGCTTCATCGTTCCGACCGACGTGCCCGGCTTCACGGCGCGCGATCAGAAGGGGAAGCTCTCGCTCAGGGCGAGCGATACGAGCG
>JALZAE010000469.1 GCA_030948535.1 Gemmatimonadota bacterium
CGACGCCGTTCTGCGGTGGCACGAGCACGCGCCGATCCTTTGCGCCGAGGTGCGGCAGGATGAGGTGCTGGAAGATTTCCGGGGAGATTTTGCCGATATCGGGGAGTTTGACGGTCATCGCGCGGCCTCCAGACGGTGGGCGGGGAAGGCGCGATGGCGATCAGATTGCTCTTCCCACTTCCCTACGCCGGTATGAACCGGATCAGGTGCGAAGGGTCTGCGGGTCTCCCCGCACTCTCAGCGCGCCAGCGCTCCCCCAGTGCCATTCAATTGCAACATACTATAGGTGTACCAACCCGAAGCGTCAATCTCTTGGCGAGTATGTACTCATTGCTTCGCGAGGCAACAGGTAAAAGTTTAGATGTCTACATCTGCATATCTTGGGAAATAGCGCGGTAATAATTCGAGTAAAATCAATGTGTTCGCTCGGAATACCGTGTGTCGCAAAGGTTTCACCGCCGTTCCAGGGAAGCTTCATGTCGAGATACTGCAACTCTTTGTGCGTGAGTGGTGGTGTGGCGCTACCCTCTCTGCGACCATCCGAAACAATACCCTGTATTGTGGATGCCAACCGCAATCTCCTGCCCCTCGATTAGTTCTCGCAGCCAATCGTTCGGCGATTTGCCGATGAGGTCTGGAACGAGATTCGGTAACCCTGCACGACATGCGGCACTCGTTCTTCTAGTCTCAGCGACGCAAACCTTTTCTTGGACGACGCGACCCTCTCCGGCCTCTCGACGGTCCACCGCGTTGACGTTATGTCAACTTTCCCGATGCGGGGAGAGGGAGTAAGAATGGCCCCCTCTCGCGTCCGGCGGAGGCAGGGGGTGGGACTTCCCGACGGCAATTCGAGAATGCATACGCCTTCCATCGCGTGATCTGATGCGACAGGCGCGCCGCCGTATGCTACAAGCATAGCCAATTGAGGCAACAAAGCGGTCATCTACGTGGAGTCAGGGTAACAGTATGGCACGCAAGCAGAGCGCGGTGGCCCCAGAACAGGCTGCATCGTCCGCACGCCAGCCCGTCGCTGCCCGGCTCGGGTTCATTCAGGTCGCCGTCGCGCGGCCGGCATTTTGGGCTTGTGCTTGCTCCCTCGCCCTCGCCGCGCTTTTCGGTCGCCTGACACTCCAGCACCTCACGGCGGGCATCGTCGGCGGGCGGTACGACGGCTACGAGAATCTCTGGAACGACTACTGGCTGCGCACCGCCCTCTTCCATTTCCATCAGAATCCCTTCTTCTCCACTTGGATCGAGTATCCCTCCGGGGCGAGCCTCCGGTTTCACACGCTCGACCCGTTCGGCGGTGTGCTCGCGCTGCCGCTTTCGCCGCTTGTCGGCGGCATCGCGGCGATGAATATCAAATTGCTCGGCGCACTCGCGTGCACCACCTTCTGTGCCTACCTGCTCATCCGCGATTGTACGGGCAACCCGCTCGCGGCGTTCGCGGGGGCGGCGGTGTACACGTACGCGAACGATCAGATCGTCTCGAACTACCTCAATGGGACCGAGAACTACCTGATCGGCGCCGCCCTCTTCACGCTCTACTGCTTCCTGCTCCTCCGTGCCGTCGCGCGCCATCGCTGGGGCGGGTACGCCGCCGCGACGACCGGCACGCTGCTCGCGCTCGCGCTGACGGACTGGCAGTATACGCTCTTCGCGGTGCTGTTCACCCTCCTTTTCTTCATCGTCGCGGCGCTCCAGCGGCGCGAGCGGCGGGTGACTAGGGTGCTGCTCCTACGCCTCGGTGCGATCGGCGGCGCATGGGCGGTCATCGTCCTGCCGACGCTCCTCGTGCCGATGCTTCAGGAGGCGCGCCGGTCACCGTGGCTGCAATTGAATGACGAACAGGCGAGTACGCACGCGGAAACGCTCCTCCAGCTCCTTCAACCCGGTTTTGAGAATCCCGGCTATCCCGTCCTCGTCGTGACGCTTGTCGGACTCGCGCTCCTGTGGCGGCGGGGTGATCGGCGCGATGCCCGCAACCAGATCGCCTTCTGGGTGGTCACCAGCGCGGTCGGAGGTGTGCTCGGGCTCGGGCCGCAGCTGCTTCTGACTCAGACCTGGCCCACCGGTATCCGGTTGCCGTACGCAATTCTCCAGCGGCTGCCGCTCCTCTCGTCGGGGCGCAAGCCCTTCCTCTACTACTCATCGCTCGGGATGCTCGGGATCGGCGTGTTGCTCGCATTCGCCCTGTGCGCGTGGGCGCCCATCGTCCGGCGGCTCGCCGAACGGATCGGCAATGCACGCATGACGCCGCACGCCGCGCGGTTGATTGCCGGCATGTCGGTCGCGCTGCTGCTCGCCACCACGCTGGCGCCCTCCCTGTATCAAACGCGCATCGCCGAGTTGGTCGCCGCCGATTGGCCACCATTCTACCGCGATGTGCTGGCGCACGACCCGGCATCGTATGCGGTCCTGGAGACACCCCTCTTCGTCAAGCTGCGGGGCCGCTCGGATGGCGTCTATGCCGCCTACCAGACGGTCTACAACAAGGCGCGCTTCGGTTCGAGCATCGCCCGCGATCATAAGGCGGACAACCCCGATCTGTTTATCAAGCGGGCGACGTTCTTTCGCGACTTTTTCTACCTCGACAAGACGTCCCGCACCGATCTCTACCGCTCTACGAGAGCGCCGGATTTCCTCGCCACTCCCGATTACCGCACGCTCGGTGTGCCGCTCCTGAACTACTATCATGTGCGCTACATCGTCCTGTATCTCGATGCGCTGCGGGGGATCAGCCCCGGCGCGACGGACGCCGCCCGACAGCTGGTATGGCAGGCCCT
>JALZAE010000480.1 GCA_030948535.1 Gemmatimonadota bacterium
GCGCCGGTCCGTGCGCGATGAACTTTCCGCCCGCGCCGGTCCGTGCGCGACGGACTCTGCGCTCGCGACGCCCTACGGCGTGAGGACCTGCGTGCCCTCACGCCGCTCGCGCTCCTTGCGCTCGCGAATGCGCTTCACGGCCTGGCGGAACTCTTCCTCGTTCATCGCGTGCTGCGTCTGCTCGCGCACTTCCTGATTCATCATCGCGATCGCGCGCGACTGCGCGTTGCGCTCCGCGTTGTTGCCGATCGCGTGCGGCAGCAGCATCGACGGGATCCGGATGCCACCGAGGTAAAGACCGGTCGAGTCGAGCCCGTATTTCTTTCCGCCGCGCTCGAAGGTCCAGTCGCCACGATCCAGCTTGTGGCCGGCATAGTACGCGGCGACGGTGTCGTTGTGCGCGGCGATGCGAGAAGTGAGCGAGCTGTCGAGGCGCTCGGCGGCGGTCTTCGGCGCGGAGGGCACGTCACCGGGCGTCGCCCAGAGTGGCGAGTCGTGATACGACGGCGTCACACCCTGCACCGGTCCGCCGCGCCCGACGATCGGCCCCGTACCCACCTCGGGGAGCCTGATCGGATTCTCGGGAATCCGCGGCAAGTCGCGAGGGGTAGCCACGGGCGCGACGATGCGCGGCTCGGGCGGGGGCGGAACAATCGCCCGATCATTGCCGCCGCTGCGGCCCGCGGTCGTCGTCCCCTTGTCGGGCAGCTTGAGAAAGCTGATGCGCTCGACGGGAATCGTGGCACCGTGGTCGCGCGAAAGGAATTTGCTGAACGGATAGGGCAGCGACAGAACCCAGATCAGCACGGCACCGAGGGCGATGTGCAGCACGACCGAGGCGAGAAATCCGCCACGGTGCTTCTCGCCATCGGGGAGCAGCTTCACGCGACGCCCGCCGGTGCGCCGGCCATCGACGCCAGCACGCGTCCCGCGCGCACCGCGGCCTCTCCGATGCGTTCCGGCGACGTGATGAACGACACGCGAAAGTATCCTTCCCCACCGGCGCCGAACGCAGAGCCAGGCAACACCACGACCCCCTCGTCCATGAGAAGCCGCTCGGCGAACGCCGCACTCGCCAAGCCTTCAGGAAGCTGCAGCCACAGATACATCGTCGCCCGTGGCACTTCACAAATGAATCCGGCGGACCGGAAAGATTGCACTGCCGCGTCGCGCCTCGTGCGGAAGACCTCGATGTTGCCCGGCACCCACGCATCGTAGCCGTCCAACGCCGCGGCGGCCCCGGCCTGCACCGCCATGAAGCTCCCAGTATCTACAAACGATTTGACCTTCGCCAGCGTTGAAGCAAACTCCGGACGAGCGATCGCCCATCCGCAGCGCCAACCCGTCATGTTGAACGTCTTCGACACCGAGTGGAACTCGATCGCGATCTCCCGCGATCCGTCAATCTCGAAGATGCTGAGTGGGCGATACCCATCGAACGCGAGCTCGGAATAGGCGTTGTCGTACACCAGGAGAATGTCGAGGTCCCGGCAGCGCTCGACGACGCGCTCGAGATACTCGCGCGGCGCGATCGCCGCCGTCGGATTGTTCGGGTAGTTCAGATAGACGAGCTTCGCGCGCTTCAGTACATCGGACGGAACGCGATCGAGCTCGAGCAGAAAGTTCGTCTCAGGCCTGAGCGCGTACTTGTACGGCTCAGCCTCCGACAGCAGCGCGCCGCCGAGGTATGCGCCGTAGCCCGGCTCGGGAATGATCACCACGTCGCCCTGCGTGGCGTAGACGAGCGCGAGATGCGCCAGCCCCTCCTTCGACCCGAGCAACGGCACGACCTCGGTGTACGGATCGAAGCGCACGCCGAATCGCTTTTGCATAAAGCGCGACACGGATTCACGAAATGCAGGAAGTCCGAGTCCGAAGCCGTATCGGCTCATCGCCGGTGTATTCGCCGCGCGCACGAGCGCCTCCACCGCG
Source organism: Gemmatimonadota bacterium (assembly GCA_030948535.1). Lineage (GTDB taxonomy): Bacteria > Gemmatimonadota > Gemmatimonadetes > Gemmatimonadales > Gemmatimonadaceae > JALZAE01. The sequence goes on from JALZAE010000480.1 coordinate 1,933, forward strand.
GCCGGTGGCGCGGCGAGATCGGCATCACCGGCGCCGAGGTCGATCACGTCGACGCCGCGCGCGACGAGATCCCGCTTCTTTTGCGGGATGTCGGCCAGCGGATACGGCGGCAGCGAGAGATAGCGTTTGGTCGGATTCGGCATTGAACCGTCGTCAGGCGGCAGCGTTCAGTCGTCGCTGCTCATTCATTGCGAACGTTGTTGCGGACCTTGCTCAAGCCGACGAGCTCGACTTCCACGTCGTCGCCCTCCCGCAGTGGGCCGACGCCCGACGGCGTTCCCGTCGCGATCAGGTCGCCCGGCTCGAGCGTCATCACAGCCGAAATGTAGGCGAGGACGAAGGGAATCGAGAACACCATCTCGCGCGCTTTGGCCCGTTGGCGCTCCGTGCCGTTGACACGAGTGACTACAGTGATGCCGTCGAGGTCGTTGGGCGGCTGCGCGACGTTGCCGACGGCGCAGAAGGTGTCGAAGCCCTTCGCGCGCGTCCACTGGCTGTCGCTCTTCTGCAGATCGCGCGCGGTGACGTCGTTCACCGCGACGATGCCGGCGACCGCCCGGCGAGCCTCATCCTCTGAGGCATTGCGCAGTCGCCCGCCGATGATGACGCCGATCTCCCCCTCGTGCTCCACGCGCTTCGAGATGCGCGGCAGCACGACCGTGTCGCCGTCGCCGATGATGCTCGACGAAGGCTTGAAGAAAATCAGCGGCTCCTTCGGCACATCGTTCCCCATCTCTTTCGCGTGCTCGGAATAATTCCGGCCGACGCAGACGATCTTCGACGGACGATTCACTCGACGTGGTTCTCGCGGTAGAAGGTGTTTAGCTCGCCCGTGATCTCACTCCACGGCGCCACGATCCGGCGCGCCGGCGGCAACGACTCCAGCATCGCCTCGCCATAATTCTTGGTCACCACCCGCGGATCGCACAGCACGACGCATCCGCGGTCCGTGCTCGATCTGATCAAACGACCGAAGCCCTGCTTGAGGCGCAACGCGGCGTGCGGAACCATGAACTCGCTGAAGGCGTCGCCACCGGCCGCCGCGATCGCTTCGCAGTGCGCGGCGGTGAGCGGCTCGCTCGGCACGCGAAACGGCAGCTTCGCGAGGATCAACCCGCGCAGCGCTTCGCCCGCCACATCGACGCCCTCCCAGAACGACGACGTGCCGACGAGCACGGCGCGTCCCGATTCCCTGAAGCGCCGGAGCAGCGCGTCGCGCGATTCGTCGCCGTGCACGAGCACGGGCCAACGACCGTCGATGCCGCGCGCGCGCAGCTCGCCCGCGGCCTGCCGCACGTCCTTGTGGCTGGTGAACAGCACGAACACACCGCCGTCTGCCGCCGCGACGAGATCGATCGCCGCACGCATCACACCGCGAAAGTGACCGGCGGGATCGACGTTCGGCGCGGGAATGTCGGTCGGAATGGCGAGCATCGCCTGCTGCTCGAAATCGAAGGGCGACGGAAAGACCGCGGTGCTCGGCTCCACTTCCGGTTGATCGAGACCGAGACGCCGGATCAGAAAGTCGAAGTCGCCGCCGCTTGCCAGCGTCGCGCTCGTGACGACCGCGGTCTCGACGCGCTTGAAGAGATCGTCGCGCAGGATCGGCGCGATGTCGAGCGGCACGGCGGTCGCCGCGAGATTGCGCTCCTTCCCACGCACTTCGAGCCACCGCACGCTCGACTCGGTTTCTTTCGGTGGACGCAGCGCGCGCTGCAACCCGTCTCCCACCGCCTCGAGCCGGCGCGCCACGCCGCGCATCTCCAACAGCAGCGGCGCGACGGACTCCGCGCGGGCCGAGTCGGATTCCAACCGCTCACGCACCAGCCGCAGGCCATCTTGCAACAGCGCGATCTCGCGCAGCAGCTCCTCCAGCGCGGACGATAGACCATTCTTCCACACCGGGTGATTCGCGAAATCATCGGTGAGACGGAGCGTCGTCTCACCGGCTTCCTGCAGCACCATGTCGAGCAAGTCGAACACGAACGCTCCACGATCTCGCGCGGCGCTTACCGCCGGCGCCAGCCGCGCGTGCACGAGATCGAGACTCGCGGTGCTGAGCAGGTCGTCCTGCGTCGACAGCTTCTGCACCAGCGCGCCGAGCAATCCCTTTCCGCGGCGCTCGAGTCGGGCGAGGAGCCGCTGCAGTCCGCGGCGGGTCACGCTCGTGCCGAGATGCGCGGCGGCCGCATCCTCGAGATGATGTCCTTCGTCGATGATGAGATGCTTGTACGCCGGCAACACCGCGGCGTCCCCCCAATTCTGCTGCGCGCGCCGCACCGCGAGGTCGGAGAGCAGCAGATGATGATTGACGACGATGATGTCGGCCTGCGCCGCTTCCTTCCGCGCCTTGAACAGAAAGCATTTGTCGAAGTACGCGCACTTGAGCCGGCCGCAGAGGTCGGGCTCCGCCGCGACTTCGTCCCACACGTCGGGCTTGGGTGGCGTTGGAAGATCGGCAAGCGAGCCGTCTGTCGTCCGCTCCGACCAGGCGCGGATCGCACGCAGATCGCTCTGCGTCGAATCGTCGAAGAGTCCCGCCGCGGCGTCCGACGCATGCTCGAGGCGGAAGAGGCAGAGATAGTTGCGCCATCCCTTGAGCAGCGCGAAGCGAACCTTTTGATCGGGCAGCGCCCGCGCGAGGAACGGCAAGTCCTTGCCGACGAGCTGCTCCTGCAGGTTGATCGTGTTCGTCGACACGATGGTGCGATCGCCGTTCGTCGCCGCCCATTTGAGCGCCGGCACGAGATAGCCTAGCGATTTGCCGACGCCGGTGCCCGCCTCGAGCAGCGCGATCCCGCCGCCATTGTAGAGCCTCGCGATCGCCGTCGCCATCGCCCGCTGGCTCGGCCGATCCTCGTAGCCCGCATGCCGCGCGGCGATCGGGCCGCCGGGCGCGAGCAAGCTCTCGACGTCGGCAGGCGACACCCGCGTCCGCGCCTTCTCGCGCGGCACTTCGACCACGACGTACAGCGCACGCGCATCGTTGTCGACGATGGCGAAGCCGATGCCGCCGTCGTGCATGCGCGTGGCGATCTCGAGATCGGCATCGCTCGGCTCGAGCTCGCCCGACGGATGATTGTGCAGCATGATCTCGCCGCGCTCGGCGCAACCCGGGAGTGCGAGCACGCTCCGAATGTCGCCGCGAGAGACCACGCGCGCCGTCACCACGACGCCCTGCTCGTCGACGGTGCCGACGAAGCACACCTCCCTGCCCCCCGCCAACCGAATCGCCGCTCGCATTCCCGCCGCCGCGGTCGGCGCCAGGCGATGGACAACCGTCTCGTGATCGACCGGCGGCAAGGGCTCCGCCACGACGCCGGCATCCCCCATGCGGCGCGTCACGTTTTCAGTGGCTTCTTCTTGGCCGCCGGAAAGAGCACGTTGTTCAAGATCAGGCGATAGCCCGGCGACGTCGAGTGCAGCGATAGATCCGTCGGCGGATTGCCGATCGCGTGCTGCGGATCCTCGGGATCGTGCCCGCCGAGGAACGTCCAGCTGCCCTTGCCGTAGTCGCCATGGATGTACTTCACCCACGGCGCGCCCTCTTCCTCGGCCAGGACGGTCACGCCCGCCTTGAGCGTCGCGCGCGTGAAGCTCGTGGTCACCCCATAGAAATCGGGAATCACGTTGCGATGATTCTGGACGAGCATGCTCGCGACTGGATCGAACTTGGCGCTGAAGCCGAACAGCGTGAAGGTGCCGAGCGGCTGGCGGCGCCCCGGCACGTTCACCTGATGGCCATCGATGTCGCTCATCGAGCTCACGAAGGGTGACATCTCGAGATGCGCGTTACGAAACGCGAAGGAGCGCTTCCAATCCATCTTGGCGTCGGCGTTCGGATCGAGCGGCGTACCATCGAGGAATGGACCGGCGATGTCGACGTTCTGTCCGGCGATCGCCATCTCGAGCGTCTCCGTCGCGCCGCACATCGCGAAGACGAAGCCGCCGTTCTCCACGTACCGCCGGATCTTTTCGGCCACGTCCTTCTTCAGCGCGGGGATGTTGGCGAAGCCGTACTTCTTCGCGAGCGCCTCGTCGCTTTCCATCTGCTCGATGAACCAGGGCGCGCCGCGATACGCGATGTAGAACTTGTTGAGCTGCCCGGTGAAATCTTCGTGGTGCAGGTGCACCCACTCGTACTTCGTGAGATCGCCGTGCTCGATCTCATCGTCGTACACGTTGTCGTACGGAATGCCGGCGTAGCGGAGCGCGAGCGTTACCGCATCATCCCACGGCGGCGTCTTTGGCGGCGAGTAGACGGCGACCTTGGGCGCTTTCTCCAGCGGCACGGCGTCCATGTTGCCGCCGGCGAGCTCGCCGCGAATCGACGAGAGTTGGCCGTTGTCGACGGTGGAAAAATTCACACCGTCCAACTGCGCGCGCCGTCGCAGCTCCGGCGTGTCCGGCAGCAGAAAGCTGCCGCCGCGATAGTTGAGAAACCACTCCGCGCGGCCGCCCGCTTTGAGCGCGGCGTAGGTCAGCCCGTACGCCTTCAGATGATTGTGCTGCTCGTCATCCATCGGGATGAGCAGGTGCTGCGCTCGCGCGACGGGCGCCGCGAACAGCGCCGCCGCGAGCAGCGGCAGCAGCGCGGCGGCTCGGCGATTCAACATGACGAAAGATAGCATCAGGGCGTCGCCGGAATCGTCGCGCGCACGAGCTCCAGCTCGCGCCGCGCCTGCGGCACGAGCGCGCTCTGCGGATACGTGAGGATGAGATGCTCGAGACGCTCGATCGCGACGGGCGCGTTCTTCTGCCGGCGCATCGCGCGACCCCACTCGAGATCGCCCTCCGGCGCCTCTGGCGCATCGGGATGCTTCTCGACGACGGTCTTCCACAGCGCCACGGAGCGCACCGCATCGTGGCGATTGCCGTACAAGCGCGCCGCGACCGCGAGCACGAGCGGCGCGGCATCGGGGAGCGTTTGCGCGGCGCGCTCGAACTCCGACGCGGCCGCGATCGTGTCCCCGCGGGCGAGATCGAGAAATGCCTTGCCGGCGAGCACGTTGCTGTCCGCCTTGCTGCGCTCCAGCAGCGCCAGCGCCGTCAACAGCTCCGGCGTCGCGCTCGACGTCGCTTTGAGCTTCGCTCGCGCACTCTTCAAGTCGCCGTCATAGAGCGCGAGCCATCCACTCGTCTCGCCCATCTGGCTCGCGGCGTCGGCCAGCAGCGCGCGCGCCTTCGCCACATCACCGGCTTTCACCCAGGCCCAGGCGACGGCCTGGTCGAGCCTCGCCTTCTGATCGGGCGCCAAGCTCGGCGCGTATTGCGCCACGACTTTTTGTGCCTCCTCCGCGCGACCGAGCGCGGCCAGCGCACGCACCTGTGTGCCGAGCACGACGGAGATGAAGGCGCGCGCATCCATCAGATTTGCCGCCTGCTGCGACAGCGCGAGCGAGCCTGCCGCGTCGCCACCCGCCAGCGCGTCGGTGGCCGCGCGCGCGGCGACGTCGCCGCGGCCGTGCACGGCCAGCACCGCGA
>JALZAE010000485.1 GCA_030948535.1 Gemmatimonadota bacterium
CTACAGTTTCTCGAGTTGGGGAAATTTCCAAGGCAACGCCGCGCTCATCCGCGCCGCCGTGTGCACGACGCACTCGATGCCGCACGCCGAACTGCCGTTCAAGGAATTCTGGACGAAGGACACGGGCGTCCTTTATCTGCCGGGGCTGTTGGCCGCCTCATTGGGATTCGGCGGCTGTTGACGACGCGTCGAGCGCGGATCGGGGCGAGCAGACGTTCGCGTCGAAACCCTTGGCCGTGTTGCGGTCCCAACAGTAGTGTTGGTTAGATGCTGGCGCCGCGAAAACTGCTGGAGGACCGATGATGAACGCGATTCGAAATACGCTTACCAAGTCTGCGATCTCAGCGCTTGTATTCGCCGCTGTGGTGTCGCTGAGCGCACCAAATTCCGCGCTCGCGCAACACCACGGCGGTGGGCGAGGGAGAGGCGGAGCCGTAGGCGGTTCTGGTCGCGGTTTTTCCGGCGGCGGCGGTGGCCGCGGTTATTCCACCAGAGGCGGCTTTTCCGGCGGACGTGGCTACTCGGATGATCGCGGGTACTCCGGCCGCAATCGCGGCTTCTCCGGCGACGACCGCGGCTTCTCGGGTGATAGCCGCGGCTTCTCCCGCGAACGGATCCGCGACAATCGCGATGGTCGCTACTTCAACGACGACCGTCGCGATTTCTCGAGGAGCGACTACTCCGGGCGAGACTATTCGCGCGGACGCGTCTACGCCGACGGACGCGGCTACTTCGCCGGACGCTTCTATCTGGGCCTCGGCTACTACTACGGCGGCCGCTTCTGGGCGCGTCCATACTTCGGCGTCGGGATCGGCATCCCGTTTGGGTATGGCTATCACTCGGACGCCGGGTGCGGCTATTACGATGGTCGGGGCACGTGGTGGCCTGCACCGTGTTACGTCGACCCCTACGATCGATAGCGCAGGGCGACTCGCAAGCGTCACCAACGCTCTCGGCGGGCGGCTTACTCGACTATCCAGCATCCCTTGGCGCGAATGGCTTCGTACATCGCGTCCGGAGCAAGATCGAGGTCGGCCGGCCATGACACGGCGCCGTGCTCGACTCTCACCTGCGCGAACAGGGCCTCATCTCGGAGCGCGGCAAAGACGCCGGGCGCCGAGCCAAGGACGAGACGCGAGAGGTTGACCTCGCCGCGTGTGCCGTCGGCGAAGCGGACGCTGAGCCGGTAGTCGGCCAGCGCGCGCGCCTCGATCACCCGCCACGGTAGGGCATGGGTCAGGGCAGCGGATCGATCCTCTTCGTCGCCTGCTTCGTCTCGCATAGCTGCCAGTTCTCCATCATCTCGTCGCGGTGGACGGCGGCCCATTCGAAGGTTAGCTGGAGCGCACGCCGAGGCATAACGCCGCCGAATGTCGGCGGCCTTGTCGCGGGGACTCCCACCGAAATCGCTACGATCACCATCAATTTTCATCGCTGATCACCTAGCGAGGCGCTGATTCGATGTGTGTGACGGTTGCGCGATCCGACCTTTGCCGACTTGATTCCGTGAGAGAACGAGGTTCGCACGGAAACTTCGAACAGACGGCGGAGACCAAGCAATGGCGATGCAACCGAGCGCAAACAACGAATCCCCCGAGCGCCAAGCCGAGCGCGACCGCGTCGCCGCCGAGATTGCAACCCGCGTCTCCGCGCGCGGCGCGTCGCTCACCGGCAAAGAGTCGCCTGACGAGCTGGTGTCGTTACTAGAGGCGATCGAGCGCTTCGAGCGCGCCGTCGAGCATCACGGCGGCGACCTGATGGTCGACGAAGCCGTCCCGGCAAATGAGCACCACGCCACGACCGGCGAACCAACTGAGCCCGACGACCGACGATTCGTTCTCCCAAGCCGCCTCCCCTCCGACTCCGCCGCCGCCTACCTCGCCCGCATCGACGACGCCACGAGCGCGATCAAGTCGATGCCGCGCCCAGCATCAGCGGCGAAGCAGAAGCGCCGTCCCGCCCAATAACCGCAACCGTCCACCAGCCAAAACGCGCGCCGGTTGCCGGCCCGTCGGTCACGTAGTATCGTATCCGACGCCGTAACATGCAGGCGCCGTTCGTACCAGCTGCCGCTGCCCCCGAAGCCTCTCGCGGTTCCCAACATCGAGACGTCGCATCGGTGCCAGCCACTCGACGATTGACGCGCCGCCGTATCGCTGCACCAAGACGCCCAGCGCCGTAGCGGCCTCACGCTGTTCGGGAATGCGCGCACTTCAACAGGTCTTTCAATCCGGACACGCTCCGGAGGAGACCATATGCGCCGCTCGCCCGGTTTAGCCTCGAACGTCGCCGCTGCCGCCAACCGCCGCCGCCCATTCAGTCGAGTCGCAGGCGCAGCCGCCATAGTCGCCGCGTCGCTCATCGCGGTCTCCTGCCAGCAAGACTCGACGGCACCGCGCGCGCCTGTTGCAACACCGCCGGATGACGGATCGCAACTGTCGCCGTCCTCCGCCAAGCTCGCACACGCGATCATCCTCACCTGCACTCTGCCGTCGGCATCGCTGCAACAATCACCATCGTCGCCGCAGTGCACCAAGAGCACGAGCTCGACGAGCGGCGTCGCACTCGTGCCGTTTTCGGCAAACATGCTCAGCGCCGGCGCCACCGCTCCGCGACCTGCCACGTCCGCCGGCTCAGCCTCGCCGCCGTTCCCCGTTCCGCCCCAGGTCCCATTCGCGATCGGCTTCGGCGGCGTGAGCTTCGAGGCATCCACGCGCAGCCTCTCCCTCGACATCGCCATCCTCAACAACGGCGAAGATCCGATCGGCACGCCCGATGGCCAAACCGTAACCGGCGTCTTCGCCTTCGCACCGGTGCCGCCGCAAGTGCTCCAGGGCTCAGGATCCGTCACGTTACTCGGCTACGACGGAATCGGCACACTCACCGGTCCGAATCAACCGTTCTTCACCTATCCGCAGATCGTCGGCGTCGGCGAGTTCTCCGGCCTGCGACGCTGGACGTTCCAGCTCGCCGGCGAAGTGCTCGTCTGGAATTTCGCGATCGCCGTCGTCGCCGATGCGCCGAAGCCGCCGACGCTTCTCACCATCACCGCGGGCTACTACCACACCTGCGGACTCGACGTCAAACGCAACGCGTACTGCTGGGGCAATGGCGAAGATGGCCAACGCGGCGACGGGTCGGTCGTGCAGGAGCAATCCACGCCGGTTGCCGTGAAGGCGCCCGTGGGCATGGCGCAGCCATTGATCTTCGCCGAAGGGCAAGTCTCGCTCAGCGCCGGCGGTGTGAACAAGGCCGCGCACACCTGTGGTCTGCTCGCCATCGGCCGAGCGTACTGTTGGGGCAACGGGGCCCAAGGGCAGCTCGGCGACGGCAACTCCGGTGCGGGCACGCGCTCCACTGTGCCTACGTTGGTGCAGTCGAATGTCCGCTTCGGCGTGATCACCGCCGGTGGGGAGCACACCTGTGCGCTCACGCAGCGCACGGCCGACGTCGCGGAAGGGTTGGCCTACTGCTGGGGAAAGAACACCTTCGGCCAGCTCGGCGATGAGTCGACGACTGGGCGCTCGAGTCCCGTCGCGGTAAAGGGCGGCATCGAGTTCCGCGTCATCAGCGCCGGCGAAACGCACACGTGCGCCATATCGCTCCGCAACGAGGCGTGGTGTTGGGGCGAAGGCACCTTCGGTCAGCGTGGAGACAACACGACGAAGAAGGAGCAGACGATTCCGAAACTCGTGAGCGCGACGATGCTATTTCGCACGATCACGGCCGGCATCTTCCACACGTGCGCGCTCACGCCCGCCGGAAAGGCGTTCTGCTGGGGCAACGACGAAGGCGGCCAGCTCGGCGACGGCAGGACCGTGGTGAAGGACAGCACACCGGTCGCGGTGAAGGGCGACATCGTCTTTGCGAGCATCGATGCCGGCGGGCTGCACACCTGTGGAATCTCCACGACCGGTAAGACCTATTGCTGGGGCTTCGGCGAAAGTGGCCAGCGCGGCGACAATTCGGCGGTCGACAAGAAGAGCACGCCGCAGCTGGTGATCGCTCCGCCCGCCGTCACGTTCAACGTGGTGAGCGCGGGCGGCTTCCATACCTGCGCGCTGACGAAGGAGACGAAGCCCGGCGGCAAGGCGTATTGTTGGGGCTTCAACTTCGCCGGTCAAGTTGGCAATGGCACGACGGACAAATCGCTCGTGCCGCTTGCCGTGAAGCCTTTGCCATGATCACTCTCGCCGCCGCTACTGAATCGTGTCGCGCTTCTCCTTCAACAACGCGCGCTCCGTGGAGTTATCGGTCTTCACGATCGCCACATCGTAGGCGACCATCGCATCGGTGATTCGGCCGAGCCGCGCCAAGAGGTCGGCGCGGATGGCGTGGAACAGGTAGTAGCCGTCGAGCTCGAGATCATCGATGAGCGCGAGCGCAACATGCGGACCTTCGACCTCAGCCACGGCGACGGCGCGGTTGAGCGCGACGATCGGCGTCGGCGCGATCGCCATGTGCTGGTCGTACAGCTCGAGGATCTGCTGCCAGTCGGTCTCGACCGCGGTCGCCGCATCGCTGTGCACGGCGTTGATCGCTGCTTGGATCTGATACGGGCCAGGCGGATTGCGCTGCAGACACTGCCGCACGATCGCCTGGCCCTCCGCGATCACGCCGCGATTCCATAGAGCGCGATCCTGGTCGGCGAGCAGCACCATGGAGCCGTCGGCCTTCGTGCGCGCGGGCCGGCGCGATTCGATGAGGAGCATCAGCGCGAGCAACCCCATCACCTCGGGTGCGTCGGGCATCAGCTCGGCGAGCATCCGTCCGAGCCTTATCGCTTCGCGGCAGAGCTCTTCACGGACGAGCCGCTCTCCCGAGCTGGCGATGTATCCCTCGTTGAATACCAGATACACGACGGCCAGCACGCCGGGCAGCCGTTGCGGAAGCTCACTTTCATCCGGCACGCGATACGGAATGCCGGCGTCGCGGATTTTCCCCTTGGCCCGGACGAGCCGTTGCGCCATCGTCGCCTCCGGCACGAAGAACGCGCGCGCGATCTCGGCCGTCGTCAATCCACAGAGGAGCCGCAGCGCCAGCGCGACCTGCACGCCGGCGTCGAGCGCCGGATGACAGCAGGTGAAGATCAGACGCAGCTGATCATCGCGAACAATCTCTTCCTCTGTCGCTTCACCGGCACCATGCAGCAGCACCGCCTCGGCGTGCCGGCCCTCGCGCGTCGACTCCCGTCGAAACGAATCGACCGCGCGATTGCGCGCGGTCGTGATGATCCAGCCCGCGGGGCTCGGAGGAATTCCTGTCGCCGGCCATCGCTCCACCGCCGAAGTGAAAGCATCCTGCACGGCTTCCTCGGCGGCGTCGATGTCGCCGCAGACGCGGACCAGCACGGAGACGGCGCGTCCATACTCCGCGCGAAAGACGCGCTCGATCTCCGACAGCGGTAATGCCGCCACGCTAACGCGTCACTCGACGTTGCCTTGAAATGGGCGCACCTCGATGGGGAGCGTCGTCACCTGCGCGATTCTGCGCGCGCACTCGAGCGCGACATCGAGGTTCGCGACCTTGATGATCTTGAACCCGCCGATGTGCTCCTTGCTTTCGACGAAGGGACCGTCGGTCATCAACACGTCGCCATCCTTCACGCGAACGACGGTGGCGGTGCTCGGCGGATGCAGTCCGCCGTCGAACACCCAATTGCCGCTCGCCTTGAGCTCTCGATTCATGACCTCCATCTCCGCCATGATCTTCGCCAAGACGTCCGGCGGCGGAACGGGACCGTCAGGCTGATAGATGCTCAGCAGATACATCTTCATTTGGAGAGTCTCTCGTACGTCGCGATGATCAGGCCGGTGGTCGTCGGCACACTGTTCACGAGCCTGAGCTTCACATGCGCCCCGCCGTCGGGGAACTGCTTGCGGCCCGCGCCCTTCGCCATCCCTTTGCCCATCTCCTTCGCCTTCACCTCATCGTTGTACGGCATCGTCCAGCCACCGTACTTGAAGCCGCCTCCGGTGTCCTCTTCCTTTCCGGCGGGCGCCTGCATCACGCCATCCAATGCGTCACGCTGTTGGTCACGCTGACTCTGCGCATGAATCCCCCCTGAGAATGGTCCGCCGGCCCTACGCCGGCGTTTCACTCTCCATACGAACGGCGGTCGCTCAAATCGACATTGGTCATCATCCGCCGTGCGCGCGCCCGCTATTGGGGGGATTCCCGACGCTACCGGCGCGCGGACCGCTTCGCGTCGAGCTGTGCGAGCAGCTCTTTCACCGCCGCATCGAGCTGTGTGTCGCGCCGCAAGTAACTTTCTCCCATCGCTCGCTCGACCGGAATGTCCACCGCGCGCGGGTGTTGCTCGAGCGCGGTGCCGTCGAGCGCGCCGTTGCGCATGAAAGGAAGACGGACGGTTGTCCCATCGACCATCGTGCCCGCGCCGGTGTAGACGTCCCACCCGGCAGTCGGCTCCCCGACGACCTTACCGAGCTTCATCGTCCGGTACCCCTCGGTGAAGTTCTCGCCGTCGGACAGCGTGTACTGGTTGGTCACCAGAATCGTCGGCGCGTCGAAGGAGCGTTGGCCAAGCACCGGGCGGCCGGGAACGCCCGGCACACCGCGGCGCGTCATGATCACGTACGGCTGGCGGCTCAGCACGTCGAGCGCGTGGCCATTCACGAATCCGCCGTTGTTGTTCCGAATGTCGAGCACGAGCCCGTCCTTGCTGTGATTCTCGCTGTCGAGATCGAGGCTCATCTGATCGATGGCGTTGCCACCCATGTCGGCCATGTGCACGTACCCGAGACGTCCACCGCTGATCTTGGCGACATATGCGCGGCGGCTCGCGACCCAATCCCGGTAGAGCAGGGCGCGCTCGGTCGCCGCGTTCACGGCGCGAAGCACGACGTCGTGGGTCGCGTTGCTCGCCGGGTCGGCGACGCTGAGCACGACGCGCCGCCCGATCTTGTACGCCAGCAGCGAATCGAAGCTCATGTGCGCATCGACCCGCACGCCGTCGACGGCGGTGATCACGTTGCCCGGTTTGATCGAATCGCTGATCGCCGCCGGGGAGAGTGGCAGGATGCTCGCGACTTTGAGGATGCCGCGCTGCTCGTACGCGGCGCGATCGAAGGTCAGTCCGACGCGACCCGTGACCGGCGCGGCGCCCGTCGGCGGAGCGCCGATCCCCATGTGCGACGCATTCATCTCGCCGATCATCAAGCTCAACAAGCGCCGCATCTCGTCGGGCGTCTGCGCGCCGGCGATCAATGGCGCGTACGCCGAGTGGACGGCGTTCCAGTCTACGCCATGGAAGCCGGGATCATAGAAGTTGTCATTCAAGAACTCCCACGCTTGATGGAAGACTTCGATCTTCTCTTGGTCGAAGTCGACGTCGAGCTCCGCGCGCGTCGCGATCGCGCGCGTTACGCGCGTGTCCACCATCACGCTCGAGAGCCGGCCTTGCTCGAGGAAGAAGATCGACTTGCCGTCCGGCGCCCACTGCACGTTGGCCTTCCGTCCCGCGGTCGACGTCACTTGCTTGGCGATCGGTGGATCGGTCGCCAGCTCGTCGAGCGGGTAGACGTAGATGTTCTGCTGTCCCGCGGCATTGGCGACGAGCAACATCGAGTTTCCATCGGGACTCACCGAGAGCGCGCTGGCGTCGAGGCCGGTCGGAACGACGGTAAGACGATCGCGAATGCCGTCGAGCACGACGCGCACGCGTGATGGTGTCGCGCGCGTTTCAGCGCGCAGCGCCGAATCACGCGGCGGGGACGGCGCCGGATCGAGTGCCGGCGTCGGTGTCGTGCGGCCCGGCGTCAGATCCCGGAACAGCGCGCTGAACTGATCTTCGCGCAGCTTCGGCACGTGCGGCACGAGATCGACCCGCGCGACGATCGCCGGCTCGGTACGCATCGACGACACCAGCATCAGATACGATCCATCCGGACTCCACGAGAGGCTCGCGCCATTCGTGTTGCTGAGAAATGTCACCTGGTCGCCACTGACCGATGACGGAGCGTTGCCGCTGCGGTCCGTCGCCACGACATAGGCGTTGAGCATCAGCTTGGTGCCACCGGCGAGATACGCGATGTACTTGCCGTCCGGCGACCAGGCGATGCTTCCGTCACCGGACGCGACGAA
>JALZAE010000006.1 GCA_030948535.1 Gemmatimonadota bacterium
GCGATCATCCTATCGAGAGCTCGTTCGTGTGGCAGAGCTGCACGAACCACCGTATGGCGCCGGTGTGCGTGACGTTCTTGCCGCGGAGATAGGCGCTGAGCTTTTGAAAGCGCGCGTTCATCTGCGATGGCGGGACTTCCACGGCAAAGACGTTCGCGACGCCAAGGGACGTCGGCGCCACGGCGCTGACGGACGACGGAAAATCTTTCTCGACGTCGGCGATGATCGCCGAGCAGTTCGGATTTGCCGGATCGACGTCGAAGCCGAAGAGGAGATAGGGCGCGGTGAGTGACATCGAGTGTCCGGCAGACGTGAGCACAGTAGGCACGCGGTGGGCTGATGAGTTGATCGTCTCGCGGCGATTGGTCAAGAGCCAACCTTGCTGCCGGTGAATCGCTGCCTTAGCCTGCTCTCACTACCTCTCGCGGAGTGTTTGCGGATGCGGCGTTACCGCTCGCTCGCGGCGTTGCCGATGGTGCTCGCCGCCATCATGGCTGCCGGTTGCCAGCGCAAAGTGGTCAGCGCGCCATCGCCGATGGCCACGAGTTGGGACCACTGCTGGTGGACCGTGATGCAGTCGGCGCTTCCGCTCGACACGGTCGCCGCTCGCTTCGAGCGTGGCTTCACCGTCGTCGGCATGACCGGTGTGACGGTGGCGCGTAGTGGCGACACCGCGTGGGTACATGCCGGCCCGACACCGCTCGGCGATTACCCGATGGGGTCGCCGTGGCAGATGCGGGCTGTGGCCTATCGGCATGGCGACAGCACGCGCTTCCGCTACTTCGTCGGCAGCGACCAGCAAGCTCGAGCTTCGGACCCGCCAACAGATTCGAGCGAGACGACCAGCCAGCGGATTGGTCTCTGCACGGCCGTCTCAAAGGCGACGGCAATTCGCTGGTTGGCGCCGCGCGAGCCGAACGGGGAGGAGACGCTTGCCGTGTGGCGTGTCCGGTGACGGCGAGACGTGATGCCTAACGAGTCATCATCTGGAGATGAACCATGCAGATCCTGGTCTACGCGCTGTGCTCGAGGGGAGAGAGTCTCCGCGAGGCGATCGCGAACGACTCATCGCTCGGCAAGTATGGACTCGAGGTCGTCCGGGAAAAGCAGCCCGGCCGTTCGCCCGGCTGGATGAAGCTCCGCGGCGCCGACTCGACGCGCGGCGCGCTGAACATCGAATGGGATCCGCAGTCGGCGGTGCTGAACGCGAGGGTAGTGACGCGCGGATCGCGACGGCCGAGTCCGATCGTCGGCGACTTCCTGAATTACTTGTTGGCGCGCCATCGAACCCGGGTCCAGGCAGTGACGACAGCGTACCGATAGCGGCGCGGCGTCAGCGCGCGACTCCGTATCCGCGCGCCGCTCAGCCGCCTCTCAGTGCCAGCAGCGCTTTCTCGAATGAAGGCACGTTCGCCGAGAGGCTCGGTGGAACGTTCTTCAACGCGATCTCCCAGTTGGCGATCGCGTTTTTCTTGTCGCCGAGCGCCGTGTATCCGCGAGCGAGGCCGAGGTACGTCCAGAACTTTTCCTCGGGATGTTGCCGGCGATTGAAGTTGAAGATCTGCATTGCTCGATCCTTTCGTCCGCCGGCGAGCATGCTCATCCCATAGGAATGCACGGAATGGGCGGCGGTACCCGGCTCGCGAATCGCCCGATCCATCGTGGTGTCCGCTTCCGCGTCGCGACCGAGCGCGTAGAGCACCGACGCTTTGGTCTGGAGCGTTGAGAAATCTTCGCGTCCCGTCGCGGCGTTGCGGAACGGCTCATAGATGGCCTTGTTCGCCCATAGCAACGCTTCATCAAGGTGGATCTTGTTGCTGACGGCGAAGCGTGCCGCGTTCTGCCAATTCAGATAGTTGAAGCCCGGCCACGCCTGGAGATCGTTGCGGATCTGCGCGATGTAGAGCTCGTTGATGTTCGGCACATCGATCTTGAGTGGGATGCGCTTGTTCTCCCACTGGAGAAACGCGGTCGCGGAGTTGGGCAGGCGCTCGTCGAATCCATAGGTGAGAAATTCCGTGAATGGCCCGTCGACGGGCGTCACCGGCACTCGGAGCGCGTCGTTCTTGGTGTCGTACTGATAGCTACCCCAGCCGATGGCGTGGGTGGAGAAGATCCAGGTCCAGGGAGCGGCCTTCTCGACCTCGAGGAAGAGGGCGTACGTGCCCGCCTTGAGATCCCTGCCGTCGATCTTCACATCGTGCGAGAAGGTGATCGTCGTGTTCTCGTTCGCGCCCGCGCGCCACGGCGACGCTTTTGACGGGCCGAAGCCGTCGTCGAAGAATCCGTACTGCACGAGCTCGCCCCAGATGTGGCCCGTGCGGTCGACGGACGACTGGAAGTGCACGCGAGGGCTATGATAGGCGATCGTGATCTTGACCAGACCTATCCACTGCGTGACCTCGGCTCGCTGGTTGTTGCCATTCGGCGGAATCGCGATCTCAGAGGCAATTTGGGCACGGGCGCCGCGACCGGTGGCGCTGAGCGCGATGAGCGCCGAGAGGACGACGATTTTCTTCATCTGAGCATCCGTGTGGAAGGGCAAGACTCGCGTAGCGGGCGACGCAGGATTACCGATGCGAGCGCCAGGCGCTACGAGATCGCGATGCTCTGACGTGGTAGCGACAGATTCCTCACGGAACTCAATCAAATCGACTGAACAAGGCCGTTAGCGAAAGACGCGTTTGCTTCCATCTTCCACACATCTTTTCGCCACGTCTTACCTCCATCACTCGTTCCATCCGCACGCCACAGAAAGTGGTCCGGCGTGATCGCGTAATACTTGATGCGCGTGGTGAAACTGCCGTAGTGCTGCACCAGGAGCCGGTCGTCGCCGTCGGTCCAGCCGAGTCCGGGCTCGACGTTGCCTTCGCCGGGCACCACCCCCGTCATCTCCCAGAGCTTGCGATTGGGATTCCACGCGCGATAAGTGAGCGTCACGCGACGTGTGGCGTCGCCCGTGGGATCGATGCTCCACTCGTCCTCGATCATTGCGCCATCGTGGCTCTTCCACACTTTCCAGTGACGACGCCTAACGCTTCACCCCGCCAACCACCTCGATGCTCGCAATCTGATCCCCCTCGAGAATCCCATCGACGATTCCCATCCCGTCGATGACCTCGGCGAACACGGTGTAGTCCCGACCCAACCGCAGATTGTCTCGCAGATTCACGAACCATTGCGCGTCGCCGGTGTCGTGTCCGCGCGTGCTCATGCCGACGGTGCCGCGGAGATGCGGCACGGTGCCAAGCTCGTCGCGCAGGAACTGAGAGTAGCCGATGTATTCGCTGGCTCCCGGACTGCCACCTTGAATCACGAAATCCGGCTCGACGCGATGCCAGCTCAGCCCATCGTAGTAGTGGCTCCGCACCAACGCCAAAATGCGCGCGGCCATCATCGGCGCGACATCGCCGCGCAAGCGAACGTCGAACGCACCGCCGCCGCTCGCCGGCGACATCCGGACGCGCAGCCGCACGTCGGCGCCGAGCGC
>JALZAE010000502.1 GCA_030948535.1 Gemmatimonadota bacterium
GGGCCAATCCGCGGTTGCGCTCGGCATGATGATCGTGCGATGGCTGGCGGTCGCGGCGGCGGTGCTGCTGCTCGGCGCGCTCGCGAAGCGTGCGCTGCGTCACGCCGACCCCGGAGGCGGGCCATGGCGCGCGGCGATGCATCGCCTAGCCGAGGACCGCGCGGCGATCGTCGCGCTGCACGTGCTCATTGCGCTCGCCCTGATCGCGATCGTCGCGCCCTGGCTCACGCCGTACGGACCGAATGAGCTGCTCGACATCCGCACGCTGCGCAGCCTGCCGCCGTCTCTGGCGCATCCCTTCGGCACCGACTTCGCGAGCCGGGACGTGCTGAGCCGGATGATCTATGGGGCCCGGATATCACTCAGCGTTGCGCTCCTCGCAATGACAATCTCCCTGACGGTCGGTGTGGCGTACGGCGCGCTCGCTGGATTCTACGGCGGCGTGATCGACGATGTCATGATGCGCGTGCTGGACGCGGCGCTCTCCACGCCGCGGATCCTGATCTTGATGGTCGTCCTGCTCCTCTGGGGCGCGCCGTCGATCATGTCCATCACGCTGATACTCGGGCTCACTGGATGGTTCGGGGTGAGCCGGCTCGTGCGTGGCGAAGTGTCCTCGGCGAAAACTGGCGATGCCATCACGGCGGCGCGCGCGCTCGGCGCCGGCGACGCGCGGCTCCTCTGGCGGCACATCTTGCCGGCGGTGATGGCGCCGGTGCTCGTCACCGCATCGCTCGGAGTCGGCAACGTGATCGTGCTCGAGGCGGGACTGTCCCTTCTCAACGTGGGACTGCGGCCCCCGACGGCGAGTTGGGGAAGCATCTTCTACGACGGCTCCGACACGCTGCTCCGGATGTGGTGGTTGACGCTCTTTCCGGGTCTCGCGATCGTGGCGACGGTGACGGCGTTCAACGTGCTGGGCGACGGCTTGCGCGACGCGCTCGATCCTCGGCAGGTTGTGAGGACATGACCGCGTCACCCGCCGTTCCGCTCGCCGCGCCGCGGCCGCGCGCGATCACCGAGTTGCTCGAGGCGTCGATTCAATTGTGGCGCCGCGAGTGGACCACGTTCGGCGCGCTCGCCGTCGCGGGCGCCACGCCGCTCGCGCTGATTGCTCTGGCAGCGATGCCGCGCGTCATGGACGCCAAGCGGCAGACAGACATGGCATGGTGGATGGCGGTGACGCCGTTCGGCATCGCGGGAATCATTTTCTATCTCATCGCCGATGCCGCGGTGGTGATTGTGACGAGCCACGCGTACCTCGATACGCCGATCAGCGCGGTCAACGCGCTGCGCGCGGCGTGGAAAAGCGCGGCGTCGATCACTCTCGTCACGGCGATGAAATTCGCGGTGGTGGGCGGTCCCATCGTCGCCACCATCGCGCTCTCGCGCGCGGGCAATCCGCTCGCGACGTTCGACGCGGCGGTGGCCACGCTCGTCTGGTCATCATACTGGCTGTGCCGGTTGGTGACGGTGCCCGCCCCCGTCGTGTTGGAAGAGCTCGACGCCTCCCGCGCATTTCGCCGCTCGCTGCAGCTTACCAATAGCTCCGTGAAGCATATCGCGCGGGCCATGGCACCGATCGGCATCATCTACATGGTGTTGAGCTTCGGGGTCGATCTCGTTGCGACGCTCGCATCGCAAACCGCGACACAGACGATGATCGTGAGCAGCGCGGGGCAGCTCGTCTTCCTCTCGGTCGTCACTGTGTTCGCGACGCTGCTCTACTACGATTTGCGCGTCGTGCGAGACGGCTTTGATGCCGAGCGCCCGATCGGAAGCGCGTGACGACGCCGCCGCCGCTCCTCGCTGTGCGTGATCTTCGCACGTACTTCGATACGGCCGCCGGTGTCGCGCGCGCCGTCGATGGCATCTCCTTCGACGTCTTCGCGAACGAGACGGTCGGGCTCGTCGGCGAATCCGGCTGCGGCAAGTCGGTGACATCGCTCTCGATCCTGCGACTCATCCGCCCGCCCGGGCGCATCGAGCAAGGCAGCCGCATCGAGTTCGAGCAGCGCGATCTCGTGTCGCTCCCCGAGCCGGAGATGCGACGCGTGCGCGGCAACCGCGTGTCGATGATCTTCCAGGAGCCGATGACCGCGCTCAATCCGGTGCTCACCGTCGGCGATCAGATCGCCGAAGTGGCGCGGATTCACGATGGCGCCTCGCGGCGCGACGCCTGGGCGCGCGCGGTGGAGATGCTCACCCTCACCGGTATCGGCGACGCCGCGCGGCGCGCCCACGAGTATCCGCACCAGCTCTCCGGCGGCATGCGCCAGCGTGTGATGATCGCCATGGCGCTCATGATGCGCCCCGCGCTTCTCATCGCCGACGAGCCCACCACCGCGCTCGACGTCACGATCCAGGCGCAGATTCTCGAGCTGCTCGCGCGACTTCAGCGCGAAGTCGGGATGTCGATGCTGCTCATCACGCACGACCTCGGCGTCATCGCCGAGACGGCGACGCGCGTGCTGGTGATGTACGCCGGCGAGATCGTCGAGGAGGCGGACGTCCGCGAGCTGTTCGATTCGCCGCATCATCCGTATACCGAGGGCCTCATGCGCGCCATGCCGCGCGTTGGCCATCGGCGCGAGCGGCTCGCGACGATTCCAGGCGCGGTGCCGCCGCCGACGAGCTGGCCGACCGGCTGCCGGTTTCACGAACGCTGTCCATACGCGTGGGACCGCTGCACGGTCGAGCATCCCCCGCTCTACCAGATCGGCGCGCGCCACGTCTCACGCTGTCATCTGGCCGAGGAGCCCGAGCGGCGCACGCAGGCGCACGCACCGGTCGCCGCGCAGCTCGAGGCGGGCAGTTGACCGCGCCACGGGTCTCGCCGCTGTTGTCCGTGAAGGACCTGCGCAAGCATTTCCCGGTCAAGCAGGGACTGCTGTCGCGCGAGAAAAGCGTCATTCGCGCCGTGGATGGCGTCTCGTTCGACCTCGCGCCGGGCGAGACGCTCGGTCTCGTCGGCGAATCCGGATGCGGCAAGACCACGACCGGCCGGGCCATTCTGCGACTCGTCGAGCCCACCGCGGGCGACGTCCATTTCGACGGCGTCGACGTCCGATCGCTCGGACCATCGCAGCTGCGCGCGCTGCGCCGCCGGATGCAGATCGTCTTCCAGGATCCCTTCTCGTCGCTCAATCCGCGCATGACTATCGGCGCGATCGTGCGCGAGGGCCTCACGATCCACAAGCTTGCCGAAGGCGCAGCCGCCGACGCGCGCGTGAAGCAGCTGCTCGAGGAAGTCGGGCTGCGCGCCGAGTACGCGTCGCGCTATCCGCACGAGTTTTCCGGCGGGCAGCGGCAGCGTGTCGGCATCGCACGCGCCCTCGCCGTCGAGCCGCGCTTCATCGTCTGCGACGAGCCGGTGTCCGCGCTCGACGTCTCGGTACAGGCACAGGCGATCAACCTGCTCCAGGATCTCCAGCGCCAGCATGGGCTCGCCTATCTCTTCATTGCCCACGATCTCTCGGTGGTCGAGCACATCGCGGATCGCGTCGCCGTGATGTACCTCGGCCGCATCGTCGAGCTGGCGGATGCGGAAGATCTCTATCGCGAGCCGCTGATGCCGTACACGCAGGCACTGCTGAGCGCGGTGCCCGTGCCCGATCCGAAGGCGCGCAAGCAGCGTATCGCGCTCGAGGGGGATGTGCCGTCGCCCGCGAATCCGCCGGGCGGATGCCCATTCCATCCGCGCTGCCACCATCCGGCAAAGGACGCCGCCTGCGCCGAGCTCGTGCCGCCGCTGGAGGAGAAAGCACCGAATCATTGGGTGGCCTGCATCAAGCAGCCTCCGACGACAGTCGCCATCGAGGTGCAGCGCGCCGCTGGCGGAACGAACCCCCCCGAGCGGTATATTCCCGACGCCGCGCTGCGCACGAGCTAGCGCGCGACGTAGTCCAGCGGTACGCCCCGCCCCCTCTTGGAGATTTTTGTGGCGATCCCGACCGACGAAGCAGCGACGACGCTCGACCTGCCGCCGTCCGCGGCTGATCAGTGGGTGAAGGACCGCTCGTTCTTCGGCCAGCCTCGCGGGCTCTCCACGCTCTTCTTCACAGAGATGTGGGAGCGCTTCTCCTACTACGGCATTCGTCCGCTGCTCGTGCTGTTCATGACGGCGGCGATCATGAATGGCGGATTCGGATTCGACCGCACCACGGCCTCATCGATCGTCGGCATCTACGCGGCGTCGGTTTACCTCGCGTCGCTGCCCGGCGGTTGGATCGCCGACCGATGGCTCGGCTTGCGGCGCGCGATTTGGTGGGGCGGCGTGCTCATCGCCTGCGGCCATCTCGCCATCGCGCTCTCGGCCGTCTTCGCGCGACAATTCTTTTTCGTCGGGCTGATTCTGATCGTGATGGGCACCGGACTGCTCAAACCCAACATCTCGGCGATCGTCGGCGAGCTCTATCCTGAGGGGGGCGCGCGCCGCGACGCCGGCTTCTCGATTTTCTACATGGGCATCAACACCGGCGCCCTCATCGCGCCGCTCATCACCGGTTTCCTCGGCGAGCGCGTCGGCTGGCATTGGGGCTTTGGCGCGGCCGGCGTCGGCATGCTGATCGGTCTCATCACCTTCCGCCTGCGCGCTGCCGGCACCCTTGGCCCCCTCGGCGCGGCGCCATCCGGCAACATCGCCGAGCAGAATCGGGTGCGCACGTACACGATGGCGGCGGTCGGTGTGATCGTGCTGCTCGTCATCCTCGCCATGACCGGCGTCCTGCCGATCAACGCGGTAAAGCTCAACACCGAGATGACCTACGTCATCGTGGGGATGGCGACCGTGTACTTCGGCTATCTCTTTTTCTTGGCCGGACTCGGCAGCACCGACAAGAAGCGCGTCGTCGTCATTCTCGTGCTGTTCATCTTCTCCGCCATCTTCTGGTCGGCGTTCGAGCAGGCGCCGACATCGCTGAACCTGTTCGCGCGTGACTTCACCGACCGCTCGCTCTTCGGTTGGCTCATGCCGACGACGTGGCTGCAGGCCGCCAACTCGGTCTTTGTGGTCGCGCTCGCACCGGTGTTCGCCTGGATCTGGCTTCGACTCGGCAAGCGGGGCATCGATCTGTCGAGTCCGACGAAATTCGCTCTCGGCCTCCTGTTCACCGGACTCGGATTTCAGATCATGGTCATTGCGTCGAACCGGGTCATCGCCGGCGGCGGCGCGGCGATTCGTGTCTCGATGCTCTGGCTGATCGCGAGCTATCTCTTCCAGACCTTTGGGGAATTGTCCATTAGCCCCGTCGGCCTCAGCTCGATGACCAAGCTCGCGCCGAAGAAATTCGTCGGGCAAATGATGGGCGTGT
Organism: Gemmatimonadota bacterium; assembly: GCA_030948535.1. Lineage (GTDB taxonomy): Bacteria > Gemmatimonadota > Gemmatimonadetes > Gemmatimonadales > Gemmatimonadaceae > JALZAE01. The sequence goes on from JALZAE010000502.1 coordinate 5,313, forward strand.
GGTTCATGGCGACGGCGCTGGGCAACCTGATCGCCGGCCGCGTCGGCGGTAACGTCGATCCATCGAAGCTGCAGCAGATGCCGGAGCTCTTTCAGCGCACCGCGCTGTCGCTCTTCGTCGCCGCGGTCATCCTCGGCCTGCTCATCTCGCCGATTCGCAAGATGATGTCGACCGCGACGTGAGCTGTTCGCCTCACCGCATCGGGTGATGCATCTAAGG
>JALZAE010000574.1 GCA_030948535.1 Gemmatimonadota bacterium
CTCCTCTTCCGCGTACGGCACGCCGGCGTCGTCGAGGTCGATGATGGAAATCCCGGTGGCGGCGAACATCGGACGCAGCTCGCGGATTTTCCCCAGGCTGCGCGTGGCCAGCAGCGCCGCGTCGCGCACTAGGCGGACAGTGCGGCCGCCTGCGCGGCGAGCAGCTGATCGACGCCGCCCTCGGCCATCGCAAGCAGCGAGTCGAGCATCACGCGATCGAAGGTGCCGTGCTCGCCCGTGCCCTGCACCTCGACGTACCGTCGCTCGCTCGTCATCACGATGTTCATGTCGACGGCGGCTTTGACATCTTCGACGTACTCGAGATCCAGACGCGCGTCACCATCGACGATGCCGACACTGATGGCGGCCACGCGCCGGCGTACGGGTGACCCTTTCATCTTTCCCTGCGAGACGAGCCAGGCAAAGGCGTCGACCACCGCGACCGAAGCGCCCGTGATGGCCGCGGTGCGAGTGCCTCCGTCCGCTTGCAACACGTCGCAGTCAACCTTGATGGTGAACTCGCCGAACCGAAAATCGTCGAGCATCGCGCGAAGACTTCGACCGATGAGGCGCTGAATCTCCTGCGTGCGGCCGCCGAGCTGCGCGCGCTCGCGCGCCGTGCGCGTGTGCGTCGCGCGCGGGAGCATTGCGTACTCCGCTGTGAGCCAGCCTTCGCCGCTTCCCTTCTTCCATCCGGGCACGCCTGTCTCAACGGAGGCGGTGCACAGCACGCGTGTGCTACCGAACGAAATGAGAGCCGAGCCCTCGGCGTACGGTGCGGCACCACGCACGATCTCGACCGTGCGGAGCGCGTTGGCGGCGCGAGCGGAGCGTGGTGAGACATCAGGGGTCGGCACGAAGCTTCTCGACGGTGGAGGTAGTTGAGTAACCCGGGGTGAGTGGAACGATGATGACTTCTCCGCCCCACGACTGAACTTCGCGGGCGCCAACGATGGTGGAGGCGCTGTAGTCTCCGCCCTTCACTACGACGTCGGGCCGGAGTGCCACGATGAGATCGAGCGGCGTGTCCTGCGCGAACAGGACGACGGCGTCGACCGCCTCGAGTGCGGCGAGCACGTAGGCGCGCTCGGCGCCGGTGCGCACGGGACGGGTCGGTCCCTTCAGGCGCTTGACGGATTCATCGCTGTTGATGCCGACGATGAGTGCGTCGCCCCGGTCGCGCGCCGCGGTGAGAATGTCGACGTGCCCGCGGTGAAGGAGATCAAAGACGCCGTTGGTAAAGACCACGCGGCCGGTCGCCGCAGCGCGCCACGCGCGCGCCTCATCCCAGCTCATGATCTTACGCGCGGGAACACGAGCGCTCAGAAGGTCCTCAGCACGTTCGGGTGCATTCTCACCACGCGCTTGGTCACGGAGAGGTTGATCGTGTCCGAATACTCGGCGCTGATGTAGAGCTCCTTCGCGGTGCGCTGCACCGTCACTCCCTGGGCATCATCAGGTAGATGGAGGGAGTCGGCGACGGCCCGCAGATGCGCGACGATCTGCGCGTCGGGAGTGTTGTCGGCGAAGCGAGCCTGCTGCTTCATCGCGTCCTGAAAGCGGTAGAATCGCAGATAGACTTCCCCCAGGGTGACGCCGAAATACAGCAGCACCGCCAGCACGAGCAGCTGCAGCAGGCAGCCGAAGCGAGTGGCGCCGCGTCGCGCGCGACGTGCGGGATGCGGCACCGTTACCATTGCGACTGGGCTCCGGTGATCACCGCGTCGACGAGCTTTTGTACGGCAATGTCGCGCCCCTTCTGCTCCGCCTGCTCGGCGTACTCGCCGTCCGCGGTAACTCCTTTGCGCGCCCACAGCGTCTTGCCCGTGGTCTGATCGACGATCTCGATGTCGGCTGTAATCCGAAGCAAGCGCCGCGCGCTGGTGGCGCGGGTCGGATCAGAACTGTAGGCGGTCGGGACATCGGCGTCGTAGCGCAGAATCGCGCCGCGCACGACGGCATCGGCGCGCGCTTCCGCCGCCGGCCGCAGACCGAGTCGAGATTCGATGCCCTTCCGCATCGCGTCGAGGATGTCGCGCTGGAGTCCCGTCGCCGGCGTCTGGTTGTCAAACGGCAGCACGGCAACCGTCCGAATGTTGTTCGGCAGTCCGCCGCCGGCGAAGCCGTACGGAATGCATGCCGTGAGGGCGAGCACGCAGAGCACCGCAAGAGTGCGCCGCGCGACACGGCGCTCAATGCCAAATAGCCGAATCAAAATTCGAAACGGTGTCGACACGCGTGATGGTCAACTCGAGTTTTCGCCGACCGCGGTAGTGTTGATAGCGCGCGGTGCCGGACGCATCGCGTTGCAGCGACTGTACGATCCGATCGCCGTCGATCAACTCCAGCGACCGCAGTGCCTCGCCGACGAACGTCACGCGCCAGCGTGGCGTCTTCCCAATGTCGGCACGCGTCGTGTCGCCGTCAATGCGAACGACGG
>JALZAE010000599.1 GCA_030948535.1 Gemmatimonadota bacterium
CCGCGGGAAGTGATCGACAAGATTCTGTTCCAGCACGAGCTGTTCGGGCACGACCGCTATCTAGCCCAGCTCAGTGTGGGCACGATGCCACACGCAAAAGTGATGCGGTCGATCGAGCTGTTCGGCACGGTGGTCGCGCCGGCGGTGCGGCGCGAAGTCGAGCGCCGCGCGCCGGTGGCTGCTACGGTCTGATGCCGCTCAGGGCCGGCGACGGCCATCGTTGCCGCCGTTGTTGACCTTCCCCGCCGTCACCTTGAGCCACTTCAGCCAATCGGCCTCGAGCACCGCGAGATCGCTCGGGCTCTGCAGCTCTTTGCGCGCGGCGAGCGATTCGAGCAAGCTGCGGTGATTCGCCAGACCGGCCACCAGCGCCGACATCGCCGCCGGACCTCCGCGCTCGAACAGGTAGGCGACGAACGCCGTCGATTGCGTGGCAAAGGGGGTCGAGGCGATGCTGGTACGGTACCCCTGCACCTCGCCGGGGCGACGCGTGCCGTACGCGCTACCGTTTCCGGACATGCCGCCGCCCGGCATCATCGACGGCGTGAATTGCGCATCGTTGCTCGCCGCGATGCTTGGCGCGCCCTCGCGCGCATGGATCAAGAGCGCCGTCAAGGGCATGATCTCGTTCTGCCGGCGCTGCAGCGCGACCGCAGCCATGTCACGGGCTTCGGGTGCGATGAGCAACCGCTCGAGACCGGTGTCGAACCAGGCCGGTAGTATCACGCGCGCCGGCGTCACGCTCCCCGCACCGGCGTCGCGCGCGACGGGCACGGGCGCGGAGATGAGCGAATCGCGAAGGCCAGCTTTGCGATTGGTGAGTGCGTCGATCCACGCGCGCGCCGCGAGCGGCGTCAGCCGGCGCGACACCGCGAAAGCATTTCCGCCGCTGTATCGCCGGCGGTCTTCATCGGCTTTGCGCGCGAGGCGCGTCGGCACGCCGAGCACGACCGTTGGGACTTGCCATGCCGAATCCATGGCCGGACGAGTGCGCGCGCTATCGCGAAGTACGATTGCGATCGGCGGCGGATCCTCGCCGAACAGCCGATGGTACTGCAGCGCGACATCCTCGAGGGTGAGCTTGGCGTCCCAGACGTCGTCGTACGAGGGCGCGACGAGCGTGTAGGACGGCGTGCTGAAGAGCACGCTCGAGTCGCCCCCGCTGACCAGCATTCGCCCGATCGGCTCCGGCGGCAGCGGCGTGAGGGTGTTCTTCGAGAACGAAGAACACGCGCCGGCGAGCGCGACGACCATCGCCGAGGCGAGGGTCACTGCCGCGCGTGCAAAGCGAAAGCCAGAGGAGCGTTTCACGGGGTCATCCGCATGACGAGGGCTGGAGAAAGCCGGCACCTCGAATCATACAACGGCCCGCGCGGGCGTGTTGGCTTGTGGCTCGCGAGCGCATCCATACATTCGACGAGCGGCGGGTGGAGCGCGCGATCGCCGCCGCGCATCACTCGCACGTGGAGGGTCGTCGCCATGTCGGATGAAGTTCAACGCACACTCATCATCGCCATCGCTGTGGTGATCGTGGTGGCCATCGCGCTCTTTCTCGGGCGCCGGCTGATGTTCAAGCACAAGGACACGACCTTCGAAACCGATCGCGGCGGCACGTCGATGGAGATGTCGGCGACGGGACCCGGCTCGGTCATCGATAAAGGATCGCAGACGGCCTCGGCGCCCGGCGGCAGCGACGAGATGAAGATGCGCGCGACGAAGGGCGGCCAGCTCAAGGACGTCCATCAACGGCACGGTCCGGACGGGCCGAAGGCGTGAGCCCAAGCGGCGCCGGCGCGTTCGTCGGCCGCGACGCGGAGATCCGGCAGTTCGAGTCGCTCGTCGCGGAGGATAGTCCGCACTGGGTAATGCTGGTCGACGGTCTCCCCGGCATGGGCCGCCGCGCGTTGATCGACTGGCTCCGCAAGCATCGTTGCGCCGGCCTCCTCTCGGCGAAGATCGACCTCACGCCCGGGTCGTCGGAAAGCGATGTGATGCGTCTGCTCGTCGGCCAGCTCGACGCATCGCTGGCGGCGGAGTTCGAGCACCAGCTCGCGCAGCTCGCTAGCGAAGAGGGGCGGCAGACGCTGGTGAACTACGCGCCATCGTTCGACATGCGCGCGTCGTTCCTCGGCTCGATTCAAGAGGCGTCGCAGGGCAATGTGACCATGCCGCTGGGCGACCTCGCCACCGTCGTGCAGCTGGATCGCCGCACGCGCCGGCTCGATCTCCTCGAGAGCGTGCTGTCGCAGCTCCGCGATCGCATCTGGGTGCTCTTCGTCGCCGGGGCCGAGAATCTCGACGAGGGGCCGCTGCAGCGATTCATGCTGCGCGAGCTGGTGCCGCGACTTCGCGCGCGCTTTCGCGGCTTTCGGCTCTACCTCAGTGGACAGACGGTCCCGTCGAGCGGGTTCGCGCGTGCCGAGCAGATCTCCGTCACGCTCGGGCCGTTCAGCGCCAAAGAGACGACGGATTTTCTCGAGCACGCCGGTCGCGACACGTCGGAGTCGAAGGCCGCGTATTCGCTCACGGGCGGACACCCGTTGCTGCTGAGCATGTACGTCGATGGCGCAGCCGCGCGCGGTCGCGGCGCGAGCGCGGCGGCCGCGCCACTGCTCGACGACAGCGCGCGCACGAACTGGATCTACGATGGCATCATCTCGACGTTGCCGAGCGCGTCCCTGCGGGCGATTGCGCCGGATCTGGCGTCCCTCGACTGGTTCGACCTGAGCTTGCTTCGCACGGTGTTCGAGACGCCGATCACGCCCGACGACTTTCAGTCACTCGTGAAGAGGTCGATGGTCAAAGCTCTCGCGAACGGGCGCTGGCGCTGTCACGATCTCATCCGCCCGCATCTCGTCGCGCAGCGTGCGTCGCTCGATCCCGAGGGGACGCGGGCACTACAGCGCCGCGCGTTCGCGGCGTATCGCGGGCGGATCGACGGCGAGGAAGAGCGCGCCGGTGCCAAGTGGTTCTCCGACCGGCTCGGCTTCGTCTCCGCCGCTTTGCACAGCGCATCGGCGTTCTCCAGTCGCGAGGCAGAGGCCTTCGCGTTGTCGGAGCTGGCGCTCGGCGTCCTCGAGTTCGAAGAGGCGTACGTCTACGCATTGGCGCGCTCGCTGGACGCGCCGAGCGCCGCGGCGGCCATCAAGAAGATCGGCCAGCAGACGCGCGGCCTGCTTGAGGACCTCACGATTCAGAAGTGGAGCGACGACACAAACGCGCTCGTCGGCCGCTTGGCGGACCGCGC
>JALZAE010000622.1 GCA_030948535.1 Gemmatimonadota bacterium
CGCCACCACCGCCGCCGCCAGTCGCAGTCTTTCCCTGCTTCTGCGCCCAGTAGCGATCATAGGCGAGATTTTTCAGCACGCCGTTCTCGATCCAGACATTTCGCGAGACCGGCTGACCTTCGCCAGAGAAGGTGTTGCCGTAGATGTCGGGATCGAGCGGATCAGAGAAGAGCGTGACCTTGTCGTCGACGACCTTCATCCCAATCTTGTTGCCCCCGCCGGCCTTCGAAAAAAAACTGCGACCTTCGTCCGCCGAGCGAGCGCTGAGCGCGCCGGCAATGAGTTGCACGAGATTACCGACGGCGGTCGGCTCGAGCACCACCGTGTAACGGCCAGGCTCAATGGCGACGGGATCGTGCGATGCTTTCGCCTTCGCAATCGCCGTGGCGCCGAGCTCTTCGGGATTGATGCGCGACCAATCCCAGTGCGCGGAGCCGCCCCAGCCGGATCCTTGGCCATCGGCGGTGCGGACCGTGGTGGTGAGCACCGCTTCGGTGTTCCGGCCATAGGCGAACAACCCTTTGTTGTTCGCGATCGCGATCGCGTTGCCGAGCGATTCGATGTAGCCGGTGGAAACCAATCCCGCGGCGCGCGCGGGGTCAGCAATGCGCTTGACCGCGGCCGCGCGCGCAGCGGGGTCGAGCGCCGCGGTCGCTTCGCTCCATCCCTTCGACTCGTCGAACTGCTGCGCGCCGAGCTCGGGCATCGCCTCCGGATCTTCCGGCGACAGCCTGGCGAGCGTCTCGCTGTTCTTCACCACCTGCTGCAGCGCGGCGTCGTCGAGCTTGTTGGTCGTCGCGCTGCCGGCGCGCTTGCCGTATGCGCTGCGTACGCTGACGACGGTGTCGCTGTTGTCGCCCGCGGTCGAGACCTGATTCACGGCGAAGCGGGTGTTCGCGCGCAACACGCTGCGGATCGAGACGCGCGTCTCATCGGCGGTCGCGAAGGACAGCAACTTCTTCGCGATCGCCTCGGCTTCGGCGCGCGATAGCGTGAGGGCGGCGCCGCTGATCGAGCGAAGCGTCACGCCGTCCGTCCGGTGTTGATCACGTTCTGATTGCGGAAGCGCGCCGGCACGCAGCCGTGCGTGATGGCGTTTACCTGAGCCGGTTGTCCCTTCGCATCGCCGAACGCGCCGCACATGTTGTAGCTGCGCTTGCCGCCGAGCATGTCGAGTGATTTCCAGAACTCCGGCGTCTTCATCTGATACGCGACGTCCTTGAGCATGCCGGTAATCTTGCCGCCCTTGATCTCGTAGAAGAGCTGCCCGCCGAACTGGGCGTTGTAGCGCTGCTGGTCGATCGAGAACGACGCATCGCCGACGATCGCGATGCCGTGGTCGGTGGCGGCGATGAGATCATCCCAGACGAGATCTTTTTCCCCGGGCATGAGCGACACGTTCGGCATGCGCTGGAACTGGACGTCGGCCCAGGTCTGCGCGTACGAGCAGCCGTGCGAGCGCGTCGGCCTGCCGAGCTTCTTGTAGTACCAGTCGAGAAACGGCGCCTGTTCGCGGGTCGTCTGATAGTCGACGAAAACGCCGTTCTTGATGATCATGAAGTCGTCGGGCTTCTGGCCTTCGTCATCCCATCCGCAGGCGGACAGCGAGCCGACCTGGTTGCGATCGCCGTGCACGTTCATCAGGTCCGAACCGAACTTGAGGGTGCCGAGCACTTTCTCCGGCGGCGCGACGAAGCTGGTGCCGGCATAGTTCGCCTCGTAGCCGAGCGCGCGGTCGAGCTCCGTCGGGTGGGCGCACGACTCGTGGAGCGTGAGCCAGAGGTGTGTCGGGTCCAGCACGAGGTCGTAGCGTCCGACGTCGACCGGCTTGGCCGAGAGCTTTTGCACGGCTTCGTTCGCCCACTTCGGCGCGTTCTCGACGAGGTTCGCGTCGACGACGTGCTCGTAGCCGAGTCCGCGCGGCTGGACGTCGGTGGAGTTGCGGGACTGGAAGTCGCCATTGGCGACCGCGGTGATGCTCATCGACGGCTGCGTGCGATAGATCGTCTGCACGATGTAGCTCCCGTCGGTGTTGGCAAAGGTCTTCTCCTCGCGGAGAAAGAACATGCTCGACGTGCAGAAGCGCGCGCCTTGGATCTTGAGCGCCGCCTCGTTGGCGGCGAGCAGCAGCGCGACCTTCTCCTCGATCGGCACATCGAAGGGGTCGCGCTGAATCGGCGAGCGCCACACGCCATTGGGCTCGGCCGGTCCACCCTGCGCCAGCACGACCGGCTTAATTTGCGAGACGCGATTCGCGCGCGCTTGCGCCGCGGCCTGCTTGGCGACGCGAGTGACTTCCTCAGCGGTCAGGGTGCTGCTGGCGGCGAACCCCCAGGCGCCATCGACCAGCACGCGCACGCCGAAGCCGAAGGTCTCGTTGTCGACCAGCCCTTGCACGCGCCGCTCACGCGTGAAGATGTTCTGCGTACGATTGCGGCTGACGCGGACGTCCGCGTACTGCGCCCCGGCGGACTTCGCCGCGTCGAGGGCGCGCATGGCCAACTCTTTGTAGCTGGGGTCGTCGAGTGACGGAGAGAGGGAGACAGGAAGCGCGGGGGCGGTTCGTGCGGCGGTGGAGAAGCCTGCAGCCGCGGCGGCTGCTGCAGATGCCTTGACGAATTCGCGTCGTGTTAGCGCCACTCAGTCCTCGTTGGAGCATCTGATGCGATCACTCATCGCGAATCGCACAGCCACATCATCGTTGAACGCGAATATAGGAATGCAATTTTTCTCACGCAATAGCTCGTCGATGTGCGATGCGACGATCACAACATCGATCGATGCGATGATCGCGTCGCCACTTTCATTGCGCACAATGCGCGCCATCGCGTGACACGCGACGCGCGTGTGATCGTGATCGGCGGAGGCTTCGCCGGTGTCGCGGCGGCAGCGATGCTGCGCGATCGTGGCTGGGCAGTGACGATTCTCGACGCCAATCGCACGCTCGGCGGACGCGCGCGCAGCGATTCGCTCGACGACATGGTGATCGACACGGGCGCTCAGCTCGTCACATCATCGTTCACCAGAACGATCGCGCTGCTGGGAAAGCAGTCGCTGCGACGCGCCACCGGCCGCGACGCGATCGTGCGCGACGGCGCGCGAACGCCGATTCAGTTTGGCTCGATGACGAGCCTCCTCGGCTTCGGCGGACTCAGCGCGAAAGAGAAGGTGCTCCTTGGCGCGCACCTGCTGCCGCTGCTGGCGTTGCATCGCCACGATCTCGACGCGGGGACGGAGCGGATGCCGGCGACACTCGACAGACAGTCCGCGCGCGGATTCGTCGAAGCAAAGGTCGGCGCCAGAGCCGCGGATCTCATGGTCGAGAACGCACTCAACGCGTTTTACGCGGCGCGTGGGGATGAGGCGAGCCTCGCGTTCTATCTCGCACTGGCGCGATACGGCAGCGACAGCGAGCTCCTGACACCAGCGCACGGTTGGAGCGCCGCGCTCGAGCAGGCGTTGCGCGGCGCGCGACACGAGCCGGGTGTGCGTGTGACGAAGTTGTCGGTCACCGAGGGCGTGGCGAGCACGGCGTTGGAGGATGGGCGCGAGTGGACCGCCGACGGCGTGGTGATAGCGACGGGGCCTCGCACGGCGCGAGCATTGCTCACGGCGAGTCTTGCAGGAGACGCGCCGCTTCTACAGTGGTTGGAATCCATCCCGATGCGCCCCGCATGGACGATGGCGCTGGCGATTCGCGGCCCGCTCGATCGGAGCGCCTTCGGACTCTTCGCGGACGGCGATCGTCCGCGCACACTGAGCGCCTGCGCGGTGCACGGCGCGAAGCTCGGCACCGATGCGCCGGCCGACCGCGATGCGCTGCTCGTCTGGGCGTCGCCCGGCGAAGCGGCGCGTCTCGACGGCGCTGCCGCGGATGCGATCGTGTCGGCAATGATGCCGGACGTGGAGCGGATGGTGCCGGAGATTGTCGGGCGCGTGGCTCGGGCGCGCGTGTATCGGTTCGAGGAAGGCACTCCACTCCCCTCGCCCGGATTCGCCAAAGACCGCGCGCGCAGCCGCTCGCTCGCCGCGGCGATCGCAATCCCGATCGCCCTCGCCGGCGATTACCTCACGATGCCGACGATCGAAGGCGCGGTGGCGAGCGGTGAGACGGCGGCGCGACAACTCCTCGCCAAGCTCGACGCGCGGTAAGTCGCTCCCTCGTGCGCCGGCCCTCCCGTTCCCATCGCGCAGCCGTCGAGCATGTGCGGCTCGCAATGATGAGCGCGCGACCGCGCTGACGGCGGCGCGCACGAGCGTATATATATACGGACGCGCTCCGCTGCTCTTCCACCGTGCGCCGTACACCTGCTCCTGAGCCAGCCGCATGCCCAAGCTGACGATCGACGGTCGCGACGTGACTGTCCCCGATGGCGCCACCATCCTCGACGCTGCTCGCACGATCGGAATCGATGTTCCGACGTTGTGCTGGTATCCGATGCTCCCGACCGTCGGCAACTGCCGCATCTGTCTCGTGTCGGTCGCCGGCAACCCGAAGCTGCTGCCCGCGTGTGCAACGCACGCCGCCGACGGGATGGTCGTCACCAGTGAATCGTACGCGGCGGTCGAGAGCCGGCGCGGCGTGCTGGGCTTGCTGCTCGAGCGCTATCCCGTGCACGAGATCCCCGACGGCGATGCACGGAACGAGTTCGAGCGCTACGTGCGCCGGTACGACGTGCCGACCGACAAGCGCTCGCCGCTTCCGATGCGCGAAGGGGACGAGCGCGGCGGTGATCCGCTCATCCAGCACGACATGTCCACCTGCATTCTCTGCACACGTTGCGTGCGCGCGTGCGAGGACATTCAAGTGGTCGGCGTGCTCGACGTCGCGTATCGCGGAGAGCACGCGGAGATCATCGTCGGCGCCGATGGCAATCCGGAGCACGCCGGCTGCACGTGGTGCGGCGAGTGCGTCCGCGTCTGTCCGACGGGAGCGATTCACGACATTCTGCCCATGGCCAAGCTCGCGGCCGGCGCGATGCAACGGCCGAAAGAAGTCGTCCGCAGCGTTTGCCCCTATTGCGGCGTCGGCTGCCAGCTCGATCTCGAGGTTCGCGGCAACGATGTCGTGCGCGTCACGAGCCCCTGGATCGAGGAGAACACGCCGAACAGGGGCTCGACGTGCGTGAAGGGCCGCTTCGGCACCGACTTCGTTATGCATCGCGATCGCTTGACCAAGCCGCTCATTCGCAAGGGATGGGAGAAGCGAGACGGCAAGTGGATTTGGATCGCCGACGCGGAGCGAAGCGAGAAGTGGGGACGCCGCGGCGGACCGTGGCGCGACATCGTCGGCGAAGGCAGGACGAAGAAGCGGCGGCCGCAATCGAACCCCCTGCGCGCGCTTCCACTCACCGACGTCAGTACGCCGCTGGGCGATCCTCGTGACCGGGCGTCGACGCCCGCTGAATGGTACGAGCCCTTTCGCGAAGCGACGTGGGACGAAGCGCTCGAGCTGACATCTCAGGAGCTCATTCGCCTGAAGAACGAGCGCGGCAGCGACAGTCTCGCGGTGTTCTCGTCGGCGAAATGCAGCAATGAAGAGAACTATCTGCTACAGCGGCTGTTCCGCGCGCGACTCGGCACCAACAACGTCGATCACTGTACACGGCTCTGTCATTCATCGAGCGTCAGCGCGATGCAGCGCTCGATGAACACGAGTGCGGCCTCGGGCTCGATGCGCGAAGTCGAGCACGATAGCGACGTCATCTTCATCCTCGGCGCCAACACGACGGAATCGCATCCGGTGTTCGGCGCGGCGATCAAGCGCGCGCAGCGGCGTGGCGCGACGCTCATCGTGGCCGATCCGAGGCGTATCGAGCTGGCGGAATTGGCCGACGTGCATCTGCAGATGATGCCGGGCACCGACGTCGCCCTCTTGAACGCGATGCTGCATCACATCATCGATTGCGGCCTGCAGGATCGCGAGTTCATCGCGCATCGCACGCACGGGTTCGATGAGGTGATGCGGGCGGTCGAGCGCTACACGCCCGAGCTGGCCGAGACGATCACCGGCGTGCCCGCCAATCTCATTCGGCGCGCGGCGGAGATGTACGCGCGCGGACCACGCTCGAGCACGCTCTGGGCGATGGGGCTGACGCAGCACCATACCGGCACCGACATCGTGACGTCGCTGCTCAATCTCATCCTGGCGACGGGAATGATCGGCCGGTGGGGCGCGGCGATGATGCCGATCCGCGGGCAGAACAACGTGCAGGGCGCGAGCGACATGGGCGCGATCCCAATGTCGTACACGGACTATCGCCCGGTGAGCGATCCGAAGAATCGCGCGGAGTACGCGCGCGTGTGGGGTGTTCCCGAAGAATCGATGTCGCTCACTCCCGGGCTCAAGGTCACGCAGATCGTGATCGAGGGAAGTCCGGTGCGGGGCATGTTCATCATGGGCGAGAATCCGATCATCTCCGACCCGGATGTCGCGCACGCCGAGCACTGGTTCCACGGTCTCGAGTTTCTCGCGGTGCAGGATCTCTTTCTGACCGAGACGGCCCGCTACGCCGACGTCGTACTCCCCGGGGCGTCGTTCGCCGAGAAGGATGGAACGTTCGCCAACACGGAGCGCCGCATTCAGCGCGCGTACAAAGCGATCGAGCCGCCCGGCGACGCACGCGCCGACATCGACATTCTGCTCGACCTGTCGAACCGCATGGGGCTGCCGACGAATTTCGCCGGCGCCGCGGAAGTGATGGACGAGATCGCGAAGGTGACGCCGAGTTGGCGCGGCGTGTCGTACGACCGCCTCGTCGGCGGAGGGTTGCAGTACCCGGTGCTCGATGCGTCGCATCCGGGGATGGACTTTCTCTTTGCCGATGGATTCCCGACCGCGGACGGCCGGGGCACGCTGGTGCCCGTGGAATTCCTGCCGCCATCGGAGCTGCCGGACGAGCAGTTCCCCTTCATGATGAATACCGGGCGCCAGCTCTATCACTGGCACACGGGGACGATGACGCGCCGCTCGACCGGTCTCGACGCACGCGAGCCGACGCCGACGGTGGAGATCTCGGCCGCCGATGCGCGCGAGCTGGGCATCGCGGACGGCGATCCATTGCGCATCACCTCGCGACGCGGCTCGATCGAGATCAGCGCGCGCGTGTCGCCGCGCGTCGCGCGCCGGCAGGTGTTCATCCCGATGCACTACCGCGAGGCGGCTGCGAACCTGCTGACGAATCCGTCGCTCGATCCGTATGCGGGCATTCCGGAGTTCAAGGTGTGCGCGGTCCGCGTCGAGGCAGTGAAGCCCATCGCATCGCCGCTCGAATGGGAGCAGACGCGCGCGAGAGATCTCGTCGCGGGGGATGATTGAAGTGGGCGTCCGGCGTCGGGCGTCGGGAGCTGACC
>JALZAE010000652.1 GCA_030948535.1 Gemmatimonadota bacterium
TCGCGAATGGCGTCGGCGAGGGATTTATACATGAAGGCAGTTTATCAGATGTCTGACGTCTCAAACTTCTTTTTCACGCGCTCACCTTGTCGAGCCGAAACGCCCACCTCACCCACGGCAACGCGCGCAGATCGTCGCGGACGTTGTCAGCTGGTAACTCGTCAACTTCAAGTACCATGAATGCGTCGCCACCGCGCTGTTTTCGCGTGAGCTTCAGGTTGGCGATGTTGATCTCGTCGTCGGCAAGGATGGCGGTGATGCGCGCGACGGATCCTTTTACATCCTCGGCGACGAGCACGATCGTGTGATAGTTGCCGCTGACTTCAACGGGAAAGCCATCGATCTCGGTCACCAACACTCGGCCCGCGCCCAGCGAGGAACCGATCATCGTCGCCGTGCGATCGCCGCGCTCGAGCGTCAGACGCACGGTATTCGGATGCGCATCGGCGTCGATGGTGGTCTTCGAGAAGCGATAGGCGAGACCCTCGCGCTCCATGATGTCGAGCGCATCGCGAATGCGCTCGTCGTCGGGGCGAAAGCCCATCAGGCCGGCGGCGAGCGCCTTGTCGGTGCCGTGCCCCTCCCCCGTGCGCGCGAAGGAGCCGTGCAGCTCGATCTGCGCGCGCTCGGGCGTGCCGCCGACGAGACCGCGCGCGAGCAGCCCCAGCCGGCACGCGCCGGCCGTGTGCGATGAAGAGGGCCCCACCATGACGGGGCCGATGATGTCCAGCAGACTGACCACGGAATGTCGTGCGCGATGCGCGGTGTGAGGAAACTGCCTCTAAGCTAACACCGCATACCGCGCGCGATCGTCATCGCACACCCAGCTTGTCGAAGGCGACGTTGCCGATCGGATACTCGCGCCAATCCTTGTAGTCGAAGTGCCACCACTCTTCAGCAAAAACGGTGAAGCCGTCCGCCTCCATCGCGTTCCGGAGAAGATCGCGGTGCCAGCGCTGCAGCGCCGTGCCACCCGGGTAGTCCGGATAAGAGCGGCCGGTCGTCTCGTCGTACGTGCCGACCATCTCGATCGGCTTGCCGGTTTTGAGATCGTACAGCGTGAGGTCGACCGCCTCGCCGCGGTTGTGCCGGGAGCCGGATGCGGGGTTGGCGACGAAAATCTTCTTCGAGTCGGGCGTGGCGTCCCAAAACATCTTCGTCACGAACCAGGGACGATACGCATCGTGGATGAGCAGACCAAAACCCTGCTCTTTCAGCTTGCGATGCACGCGCACCACCGCTTCCGCCGCGGGACGCTGCATGAAGGCGCGCGCCTGCGAGTAGAAGGGTGTCCCGAGAAAATTGTGGGACGTCGCGTAGCGAATCTCTAGCTTGATGGTGGGATCGAGCGCGGTGAGCTCGACGAGATCGGGGGCGCGCAGGCAGTCCCGCTCCTCGGGGGGCGTCGCGACCATCGCCTCTTTTCGCAGTTCGGCCACGGGACGAAGGGGGGTGATGCGAAGCTGGTTGCCGCTCTCCGGTCCGACGCTGCGACGCTTGAACATTACGTTCGCGGCAACGACGCCGGTCCCTCTGCCTTTCGCATCGGTCCGAAAGAAGAGCTTCTCGCCGGCGTACAGGCCGTCCTCGGGGAACGCGAACACGTTCGGCTTGATCTCTTTGAGCGGATACGAGAAGAACCACTCGATGAGCGCGTAGAGCTGTCCGTTGCGCTCGTGGATGAAGAGCACGTCGTGATCCCAACCGTATTCGCCGATGAGGCCGAGCCATCGGGCGGGCGGGGGCGCCGGCTTCGCGGCGACGGCCCGCGCGAGCGTGTCGCCACCGATGGTGATGCGATCACCAAGGAAGGTCAGCCGTGGGCCGTAACCCAGGCGGTCGTCGACGAGGATCGTGTCGCCGAGCGCGCGCAACGACAGCATTGCGCCATCCTCGGTGCGCAGCCGGAGCTCGTCCCACTCGGTGATGAGATCCACGTACTTCGTTCCGTTTTCATAGTGGCCGGCGAGCGCGTGGGCGCGTGCGGCGGGCACGGTCGACGTGAGCGGCTGCGCCGCGACCGTGCCGCCTTCTCGCGCGGCCAGCATGAGTCGCAGCGCGGCGTCTGCGATGCGGGTCGAGACGGTGTTGGCGCCATCCATGGTCGTGACGACGGCGACGCCGAGTTTGTCGTCTGGGAGCGCCTCGAGCTCGGTGGCGAATCCATAGATCGCGCCGCCGTGCCCGATGCGGCGGTGCGAGCCGAGGGTGTCGATGCCAAAGCCGATGCCGTAGCCCGTGCGAGCACCGGCCGCGGCGTACTGGGGTGTCCACATCTTCTCCAGCGTCTCGCGCTTGAGCACGCGACCGCCGCCATCGAAGAGCACGCTCATGAACCGGCCGAGGTCGGTGACGGTCGAGTACATGCTGCCGGCCGGGGACATGCCGAGCTGGAAGGTGGGCGCGAGGAATGGAATTTCATCGGTCGTTCCGTGTCCGTCCATCGTCCACATGAAGGCCGAGGCGAGCCGAGGCATCAGATCGGCGCTGGGCTCGAATGAGCTGGAGCGGAGTCCGAGCTGGTCGAGCACCGAGCGTTTGAGGTACCGGGCGAAGGGCTCGTGCTGCGTCTTCTCGAGCACGTAGCCGACGGTGCCGATCGCAGCGTTCGAGTATTTGGTTTTTGCTTCCGGCGGATAGACGAGCGTCGTCGCGTTGAGGCTGGCGACCATGCCCGCGAGCGTCCCGCCGTTCGGCTCGAAGTAGTTGCCGGCCGGCGGCTCGCGGACAAGTCCAGCGCGGTGCGACATCATCTGTCGGAGCGTGATCGTCTTTCCGAATGGATTTCTTGGATGAAAGTCGGGTAAGTAGGTCGCGATCGGTGCATCGAGGTTGATCGCGCCGCGCTCGACGAGCTGCATGATGCCGATGTCGGTGAAGAGCTTCGACACCGATCCGACGCGGTAGATCGTCTGCGCCGTCGCGGGCGTCGAGTCCTTCGGGTTGGCGAAGCCGAAGCCGCGGGCCCAGACGATGTCCTGTCCGTCGACCAGAGCGATCGAGAGTGCGGGCAGTTTCTTGTCGGCGCGCTCGTGCTCGATGAGCCGCTCGATTGCCGCGGCGACGGCGGCGTAATTCGCCCGCGGCGCTACGGTCTCTTGCGCGCCCGCGGAAAAAGCGACGACAAGCGAGCAGATGATTGCCAGTCTGCGAAACATCGGTGACCTCAATGGGCGCGAACGCTGATGAGAACGTTGCTGTAGCTGAGAATTTGAATGCGATAGTCACCCTTCTTCGGCGTGAGCTCGAAGTCGAATGTCTCGCCGGGACCGGCGCGAATTTTCGCTGGACGCTCCGCGCGTAGCGATGCCGGCCTGTCGGCGCCGTCTTTCGCCACCAGACGCCAGTTCACGATTCCCGAATCGTCGAGCACGGAGAATTCGACTTCGTCCTCGATCGAGATGTTGATGACGCGGAAGCGGTGTGGAACGCCCGCCTTGATGTCCAACCCGTGCGAGCCCGGCAGCCCGTTGACGACGATGAGCGCGGAATCGCTCTGACCACCCTGCCCGATCACCAGCAGATGATCAGTCGTGTCGTTCCAACGCTGGCCGGGCTCGAGCACGATCAGCGCGCCGTACAGTCCAGCCGGAATCTGCTTGGTCTCTTCGGCGTGCGAATGATAGATGAAGGTTCCGGCGCGTGGCGGGGTGAATTTGACCGTGAAGGAATCGCCCGGCGCGATGAGCGGTGCGATGCGCGCGGCGCCGCCACTCCAGCCCGCCACCCCATCGAAGTAGCTCTCGAGCTCGATGCCATGCCAGTGGACGCCCGTGTGCGAATCGAGACGATTCACGACCTCGATCTCCACGGGCTCGCCCCGGTGGACCAGAAGCGTGGGGCTCGGCACGACGACCGAGTCCCGCGATGGCTCATTCTTGTCGCCTTGCAAGACGAAGCTCATCGCCGGGTCGGCGCCGTAGAATTTCTTCCGCGACTGCGCGAGCAGGCGAAAGCGGCGCGCCGGAGTGCTCGGCGTCACCGTGGCAGCGGGCACAGCGCCGGCGTGCACGTCGATACCGATGACGAGGCCCGACATGTTCTCCGTCGCGTGATTGTCGCCGACATGCATGGCGGGAGCGGAATCGGGTCGGATGCCAGCCAAGTCGGTGCGCTGAAAGCGCGTCATGTGAAGCGCTTTGTGACAATGAAAGACCCAATTCCCCTCGCGGTCGGGACTCCAGGTGATCGACATCGTCGCGAGTGGCGGCAGATCTTCCGTGACCGCGAGACGCCGGTCGGCCGCGGCATAAATGCTGTCGCGATCTCCATTCCCACGCGCGTCTACACGGAAAAAAAACCCGTGCAGATGCATCGGGTGCTCGCCCCCGCTGGCGTTGATGATGCGCCAGCGTACCGAATCGCCGACCGCGGCGTGAAAGCGCTCGGTGTGCGGCCACATCTTGCCGTTGATCGTCATCACGAGCCGCTCCTCCTGGCTCTTCGATGTCGAGTCCCACAGCGCGTGCCAGTTGCCGATCACGAGCACGCGATCGGGCGGCGGCGCAGCGACCGAATCGACGACCACGGCGCCCTCCAGCTCATTGCCTGCGCCGCCATCGAATCGGCGGCCGCCGTGTAGCACCGCGGCCCAATGCGTGAAATTCCCAGGTGAGGACGGCGTGAAGTTGAAGGTGCCGGTCGCGCCCGGGGCGACGATCAGGGAATCGTGGCACGCGGTGAAGCATCGCGCGAAGTAGAGGAGCGTGTCGGCCAGCGCGTTGCGAATCGTGACGGAGACGGGGGTACCCATACGCACGCGAATCAGCGGTGCCGGAACCGCGGGTGGCTTTCCCTCTTCGCCGAACGTTTCGACCACCAGCGACGGGCCGCCATCGGCGTCGGGATGCCAAGTCGCTCGCTGGGCAACGAACCGAATCCGCTGCGTGCCGTTCGTAAGCCGTCCAGCCGCGACACGATTGTCGTTTGTCGCAGCCACCGGCGGTGGCGCGGCGCGGGACGGCGCGGTGCAACAAAGTGACACGACGAGCGCGAGTGCGGCGGTCATAGCCCTCTGGGAACGGGGACCACTCAGAATGCGCAACGCCGGGCGAGATGTCCACGCTCTAACACGGAGCGCCAGCTGGCTGTCACGTTGATGCAGGCCTTGAATCCACCTCGCTTCATTTACTGCAGGAGTACCGCATGCGAAGTCTTTTGCGCTTCACGCCATTGATCATCGTGCTGGCGCTGTCTCCCGCTCTCTCGGCGCAGCAAGCGGGCTCACCGCGTCGTCCGATGGGACCGATGCCAGGCATGGAACCCGGAGGCGGCGGCGGACCGCGCGTCGGACCCGGCGGCGAGGGCGGCGGACCGGTGGGCAACGCGCCCGGCTTCCTGCTCGGTCACACCGGCGAGCTTCGGCTGACCGATGCGCAAGTCGTGAAGCTCGCGGCGATCGCTCGCCGGGCCGACGACCGCCATCGAGCGATGCGCGCCAGCATGGACTCGATGGCCTCCGCCGGGATGCGCATGGGCCGCGACTCGGCGTCCCGCGAGGCGATGGCGCGGCGCTTCTCGCAGATGCAGCCCGGTATGGAAAAGATGCGCGACGCCGGCCGCGCGGATTTGCGCGACGCGATCGCGCTGCTCACGCCCGACCAACAGGCGCAGGCGTGGGAGATGGTGGCAAGCGCGGCGCGCGGCCGCGGTCGTGTCAACATGGGGATGGCACGCATGCGGATGCGCGGCGGAGTGCCGCGCGACGACATGCAGTCGCCGGACGATGGTGCGGCACGGATGCGCCGGCGTCCTGATGGCGCGGGCGGGCAGCCGCCGGGGCCGCCCCGTCCGCCTGAGCAGCAGTAGCCGAGAACCGGGCGTAGGGTGTGGGGTGTGGGAAAACCACACCTCACTTCCTGCCTCAGCCCGCTTTCTTGTTCGGTGATCGGCCGCCGACGATCGGGCGGAGATAGCGTCCGGTGTGCGACGCCTCGACGCGCGCGACTTCCTCGGGCGTGCCCTCGGCCACGACGAAACCGCCGCGCGAGCCGCCCTCCGGGCCGAGATCGATGATCCAATCAGCGGTCTTGATCACGTCGAGATTGTGCTCGATCACGAGCACGGTGTTTCCCTTGTCGACCAGCCGATGCAGCACCTCGAGCAGCACGCGCACATCCTCGAAGTGGAGGCCGGTGGTCGGCTCATCAAGGATGTAGAAGGTACGGCCTGTGTCGCGCTTGCTCAGCTCCGTCGCCAGCTTGACGCGCTGCGCTTCGCCACCGGAGAGTGTCGTCGCACTCTGGCCGAGGTGGATGTAGCCGAGCCCGACGTCGTAGAGCGTCTGCAGCTTCTGATGGATGCGCGGCTGATTCTCGAAGAAGGCGAGCGCATCCTCAACCGTCTTGTCGAGTACTTCGGCGATGTTGCAGCCGCGGAACCGGACCTCGAGCGTCTCGCGATTGTAGCGCTTCCCCTTACACACCTCGCACGGCACGTAGACGTCGGGCAAGAAGTGCATCTCGATCTTCACGAGACCATCGCCCTGACACGCCTCGCATCGCCCGCCCTTCACGTTGAAGGAAAAGCGACCCGGGCCATAGCCGCGAATCTTCGCGTCGGGGAGCTCCGCGAACAGCTCCCGGATCGGCGTGAAGAGTCCCGTGTAGGTCGCCGGATTCGAGCGCGGCGTGCGTCCGATCGGGCTCTGATCGATGTCGATCACCTTGTCGATGTGCTGCAGCCCGGTGACGGACGTGTGCCGGCCAGGGATCACACGCGCCCGATAGAAATGGCGAGCCAGCACGCGATGCAGGATGTCCTCGACGAGCGTCGACTTGCCCGAGCCCGACACTCCGGTGACCGCGACGAATGCGCCGAGCGGAAAGGCGACGTCGATGTTCTGCAGATTGTGCTCGCGGGCGCCGTGCACCTTGAGCGTCTTCCCGGGCTCGACCGGGCGCCGCCGCTTCGGAATTTCGATGCGCATCGCGCCGGTGAGATATTTGCCGGTGAGCGAGTTCGGATTGCGCATCACCTCTTCGATCGTGCCCTCGGCGACGACGAGCCCGCCGTGCTTGCCGGCGCCCGGCCCGAGATCGAGCACGTAGTCGGCTTCGCGCATCGTCTCTTCGTCATGCTCGACGACGATGACCGTGTTGCCAAGATCGCGCAGCTGCTTGAGGGTGGCGAGCAAGCGGCCGTTGTCGCGCTGGTGGAGTCCGATCGATGGCTCATCGAGGATGTAAAGGACGCCGACGAGCCGGGACCCGATCTGCGTGGCGAGGCGGATGCGCTGCGCCTCGCCGCCTGAGAGCGACTCGGCCGCGCGGCCGAGCGTGAGGTAGTCGAGACCGACATCGACGAGGAAGCGAAGGCGGTCGCGAACTTCTTTGAGAATGGGACCGGCGATGCCGGGATCGAGGCCCGGCTTGCCATTGCCGCGAAGCGGGATCGTCTCGAAGAAGTGCAGTGTCTCCGTCACCGGCCCTTCGACGAGCTGGCCGATGTTCTTGCCGTTCACCGTCACGGCCAGCGACTCGGCCTTGAGGCGAGCGCCACCGCAGGTGTCGCACGGCGCGAGAATCATGTAGTCGTAGAGCTCTTCTCGCACCGCGTCCGAAGTCGTCTCGTCATACCGGCGCTGCACGTTGGTAAGCACGCCCTCCCAAGCGCTCTCGATTTCGCCCTTGAACTTTCCCGATTCGACCTTGAACGCCGCTTTCTTGCCGGAGCTGCCGTGCAGGATGACGTCGCGCACTTTCTGCGGCAGCTCACCCCACGCGTCGTTGAGGTCGAACTTGTATTGCTTGGCGAGCGCGGGAAGGATCGTCTTCTTGAGGTAGCCGCTCGGCTCGCCCCATGGGAGAATCACGCCCTCGAGGATCGAGATGCTCGGGTCGCCGAGGACGAGCTCGGCGCTGACTTCGCGGCGCGTGCCGATGCCGCCGCAGGCCGGGCACGCGCCGAAGGGCGAGTTGAAGGAGAACTGACGCGGCTCGAGCTCGGGAAGCGAGATGCCGCAGGTGGGGCAGCCATACTTTTCAGAAAAAAGCTGCGTCGACTTCTCGCCGCCGGGCTGCTGGTACGTGACCTCGACGATGCCGTCGGCGGCACGGAGCGCGGTCTCCAGCGAGTCCGCGAGACGACTGCGATCCTCCTGACGAACGACGAGCCGGTCGACGACGACGAGAATCGTGTGGTTGTGCGTCTTCGCCAGCTTCGGCGGCGCGGAGAGGTCGACCATCTGTCCGTCGACGAT
>JALZAE010000655.1 GCA_030948535.1 Gemmatimonadota bacterium
ACCGAGACTAGACGATCCCGAGCCATCCCTGCTTCGCATCGAAGCCTGGAAAGATTTTCTCGCTGCTGTGCGCGCCGAGGTGCTTCGACAGAATTTCCGCGAACACGCTTCGGAAATCGGTGGTGAGTGCCAAGTCGCGGCCTTCATAGAGTTGTTCGCGGGCGAGACCGGGCCACTTGCCGTACACCTTGTGTCCTTTCACTTCGCCCCCGATCACGAAGAGCGCGCCGGCGTGGCCGTGATCGGTGCCGCCCGTGCCGTTTTGCCGAGCCATGCGGCCGAACTCGGACATCGTGACGATCACGACGTCACCCATCTTCTCGCCGAGATCGGTGACGAGGGCGTCGATCGACGTCGCGAAATCGCTGAGGCGGTTGGCGAGCTGGCCTGTTGCGGCACCCTGCTGTACGTGCGTGTCCCAGCCGCCGACGTCGGCGAAGGCGACCTCGAGTCCGACGTTCGACTTGATCAGCTGCGCGATCTGCTTCAACGACCGCGCGAAGGGCGAGTTCGGGTACATCGCGCCGTTCGCCGGCTGGTACTGCTGCGGGTTCGCGCTCTTCAGCATCTTCACCGCATCGAACGTCTCGGCGCCCGTGCCGTGAATGAGATCGGCCGAGCCGGTGCGGTAGAGCGCCTCGAGCCGCTGCACGTCCGAGCCGGTGGCGCGCACGGTGAAATCATCGAGGCTGGCCATCGCGATCGTCGGCGCGGGTCCTTCGAGAATGCGCGGCGTCTGCGCGGCGAACGCGACCGCGTTGAACGCCGAGGGCTTCTCGCACTCCGCGCAGGTGCCGCGCACGGCGAGATAGCGGTTGAGCCAGCCGTCCGACGTCCCTTTGTTGTCGGGCGTCCCGGTCTCCATGTAGTCCTGCGCATCGAAGTGCGAGCGCGTGTTGCTCGGACTCCCGACGGCGTGCACCGGCGCGAGCAGTCCGCGATCGTAAAGCGCCTTCATCGGTGCGAGCGACGGATGCAGCCCAAAGAATCCATCGAGATCGATCGCGCCCTGTGAGTTCGCGTTGCCCAGTACGCCGGCTTGTCCCGCGGACAGCGTGCCCGGTCGCGGAATGCCGATGTTCGGTCGCAGCCGATAGTACTCGGCCTCGCCGTGCGGCACGACGATGTTGAGCGCGTCAGCGGCGCCGCGCTGAAACAGGCAGATGAGAATTTTTCCCTTCGAGCCCGCGGGCAATCCTTGCGCGAAGACGGCGCGACGCAAGAAAGTGGGATTGAGTCCCATCGTCACGAGCGACATCGCCCCGGCTTTCATGAAAACTCTGCGATTCATGCATCCATCCGGACAACGAGATAAGAGAGCGACCTGAGCAACCGCATTCCAGATGACGTCTGGATGTTAGTGCGCGCAACCGGAGAGAGCGTTGGTAATCCCACGCGTTCGCGGTCATCATCCCGTCATCGGGCGCTCACCAAAAAGAGTGAAAGGCGAGATAGGGTTGTTCACACTATGTGTCGATCGCCGAAGCGCCACCCTCCCTGCAACCGGGAATCAATCGCGGCGCCGCCGCAAAACGGCTCACGAGCGTTCGTCAACGACGACGTGGGCAGAATCTCGATCGTCGGCGCACCACTTACCTCACCGCGACGCCCTCAGCGCCGCTCTTCAGAACCAACTACTGCGTTCGAAAAGGAGTTGAAAGAGCAGATAGCCGAGCAGTAATAGGCCGAGGCCGCCCACGACTATTGAGCGTTGCCGCAAGGACTCCAACGCACCCTGCTTGGGCAGGTCTGACACCAGGAACGGGCGGCCCGCGCGGCCTTTCCAGATCATCCGTTCGGTAGGACCGATTGCCGGGAGCTTCGAGTCGCCGCGTAGGAGCGGTCGCTCCTTGGCCGTGCCAATCTGCGTGATCATCTCCAAGTAGCTGATAAGCACGGTCACGAGGACCCGGCCTGAACGCGGCACTGCGGCGACGACTGTCCGCTTCCATTCGCCCGTCCGCAGTTGCCGTGTCGCATTCGTAATAAAGCTCTGGACGCGCGTCGGAACGACGTTGCGTCGTTCATCCAGCGTACCGAGCACGTAGAGCGTGGCGTCGATGGCGAGACTCTGCTCGACGACTCGCACTTTTGTGGCGCCGGCCCAGGGGAATCCAAGTTCGTCGAGGAAGGCCACGCCACGGTCAGGAAGCGCGTCTTTCGTCGATTCCCAAGCCCGCTTCTCGAGCAAGAGCTGAGCATCCTTGAGCCAAACCGTCACGCGTCCCGTTTCGTCTGCCAGCTCGACCACGTCGATCGATCCGCCGTAGCGCGCCGCGACCTGCCGCCACACCCCGCGTCCCTCGTCGTTGTAGAGCAGAAAGACCGCCACGTCCCACCAGACGCTCGGTCGTCCTGTGATGGCTGCAGCCGTCGAAGACGCGCTGACGGCACGGCCTTGTAGCTGCACGAGGCCCGGCCGAGCACTGCCGGCCTTGGAAGCCGCCGGTTGTTCCGCGGAGTTGCTATTGACATACCCGTCTAACCCTACACGCACCAACCAACCGCCGACCAAGAAACCGGCAGGAAATAGGAGGAAGGGATTGAGCAGCAGGGCAACGAGAATGAGCAGCCCAACGAGCGACGCCATGACTCCGAAGACAAGACCCCAGACCTTGAGTCGACTCCATTCGCTGGAC
>JALZAE010000684.1 GCA_030948535.1 Gemmatimonadota bacterium
CAACTGGCACAAGGACATCCAAATCGAGGGAAAGCCACTCGCCCCGGGAGAGACGCCGTTCCGTCCAGGTTTTCGGACGATCATTGGCGACTACTTCGGGACGATGGGGATTCCCCTGCTCGCCGGCCGGGTGTTCGGGCCGGGCGATGCGATGAGCTCGCCGCCCGTAGCCATCGTCAGCGCGGCGTTCGCGCGCAAGATATTCGGAACGGAGAGCGCAGTCGGTCATCGGATGAATGCCGGCAACGCGACGCGCGGACAGTGGGCGACCATCGTCGGCATTGTCGGGAGCGTGCATCACAACTCGCTCACCACCGATCCGGACCCCGAGTTCTATCTGGACGCCGCACAGTTTCCTCAAGGCGCCATGGCGATCGTCGTGCGCACCGCGCGCGATCCGATGTTGAGCGTGCGGCAGCTGCACGAGCGCCTTGCCTCGCTCGACCGGCTCGTCCCGATCTCGGATGTGCGAACTGGGGCGGAGCTCCTCTCGGCATCGGTGCAGCAGCCGCGTGTGATCATGCTACTCATGCTCGCGTTCGCCGGTGTCGGGCTCGCGCTCGGCGCCATCGGCATCTATGGCGTGGTGAGCTATGCCGTCAGCCAGCGCGTCCGCGAGATCGGCATCCGCATCGCGCTTGGCGCACCTCGCGGCACGCTCGTGCGATCGGTGGTTCGCGACGGATTGACGCTCGCCGCCGCCGGCGTGGCGATCGGTCTTCTCGCGGCCGGGGTGCTGACGCGCGGAATGGCATCGCTCGTCTTTGGCGTGAGCGCGAGCGACCCTGTGACGTACGTGGGACTGTCCCTCTTGCTGATCGCCATCGCCGCCGCGGCGAGCTACGTGCCGGCGCGGAGAGCGGCGAAGGTGGATCCGGTGGTGGCACTGAGAGACGAGTAGCGGGTGGGGGGTGCGGGGGGTGTGGCTAGCTCGGAAATCATTCCCTACCACACCCACTCCCCACACCCCACACCCGCCCTTCGCACTAGCTTTCGCCATGCGCACCCTTTCCGTCCTCACGCTCGTGCTCGGCGCTTGCGGCGCCGGCGAATCGCGCGTACCCGCGGCCTCTGCTGCCGGCGCGTCCGCTGCCACTGCTGCTCCGCACGCCGCACCGCAGGACACGGCGAAGAAGCCGTCGCCCGCCGCGGCGCAAACTACTCCCGCCGATTCGGGACGCGGCCGTCGCATCAAGACGCTCGGCGACTCGACGCCGGTGCGCGGGCTCTATCTCAATCGCTTCGCCGCGCAGAGTCCAAAGCGCGTACGCGAGCTCACCGCGATCGCCGACTCCACGGAGATTAACGCGTTCGTGATCGATGCGAAGGATGAGTTCGGTCTCAACTTCAAGACCACGGATCCGGTGTTCGTGAAGAACTCCGGTGGCATGGGGCACGGGGTCATTGCCGATCTGCATGCGCTGCTCGACTCGCTCCACGCGCACAAGATCATCACCATCGCGCGCATCGTCACCTTCAAGGATCCGGTCGCGGCGGCGGCGAATCCGCAGCACACCATCCGCAAGACAGATGGCACGCCGTGGCAAGACAAGAAGCACACGACGTGGGTGAATCCATACGACCGCGAGATCTGGGAGTACAACATCCGCGTAGCCGAGACGATGCTGCGCGCGGGATTCGACGAGATCCAGTTCGACTACATTCGCTTCCCCGAGCCGTACAAGAGTCTGCCGACGCAGGTCTTTCCGGGCGAGGCGGGACCGAAGCCGCAGGTGCTGGCTGATTTTCTCAAGGCGGCCTGCGATCGCATCCACAAGTTCGATGCGCGCTGTACGGCGGACGTGTTCGGCCTCGTGACGACGGTGAATGGCGCGCTCGAGATCGGGCAGGATTGGGTAAAGCTCGCCCCGGTCGTCGACGCGATGCTGCCGATGGTGTACCCATCGCACTATCCGCATGGCGCGTTCGGCCTGCCGCATCCAAACGCCGAGCCGTACAAGGTGATCGTCGCGGCCATCTCGAAGGCGCACCAGCGCAACGACAAGCTCGGCGTAAAGACCCCCGAGCAGGTGCGGCCCTGGTTGCAGGCCTTCACGCTCGGCGCTCCGGCGTATGGGCCGGATCAGATCAAGGAACAGAAGCGCGCCGTCTACGACGCCGGCTACGATGGATGGGTCCTTTGGCATCCCGGCTCGAAGTACGAGCCGTTCGTGCCGGCGTTCGAGAAAACGCTGGTCTCGCGAAAGAAGCGCTAGCCCGTCAGGGTCGAAACGCCCGGATCGCCGAGATCGCGGCGATGACTCGGTCTATCTCGTCGCTCGTCGTGTAGCACGCGCACCCGAGTCTGAGCAGTCCGTCGCGCGCGTGACCGAGTCGCTGAACGACGGTCGTCGCGTAGAAATCGCCGTGCGATGCGAAGATCCCCTGCCGAACGAGTGTGCGTGCCGCATCGATGGGCAGTACGCCGGCGATCGACAGGGAGACCGTCGGCGTGCGAGGGGCGGTCGGCGGCGGCCCGTAGACCTTCACGTCGTCGATCGCCGCGAGCCCGTTCCATAAACGCTCCAGCAGTGACGCGCCGCGCTCGTGCAACGCCGCGAAAGCATTGACGAGTTTGTCGCGACGGCCGTCGCCGTCGGCGAGCGAGGCGAAAAAATCGACCGCGGCCGCGGCGCCGGCGATCCCCTCGTGGTTCTGCGTGCCCGTCTCGAGATTCTCCGGCGCATCCGATGGGGCGGGAACGAGCTTGGGGACGTCGAGCGACTGCAGTAAGTCGTGCCGGCCGAAGAGTGCGCCCAGGTGCGGACCGTAGAACTTGTACGATGAGCACGCCAGGAAGTCGCAGCCGAGCGATTGGACGTCGACCAGCTCATGCGGCGCGTAATGCACCGCGTCGACGAAGCAGTACGCGCCCGCGTCGTGCGCCATCGCCGCGGCGCGCGCCACATCGCTGATGGTGCCAAGCGCGTTCGACGCCGCGCCGACGGCGACGAGCTTGGTCCGCGACGACATGTGGCGCGTGAAGTCATCCCAGTCGAGCTGGCCCGTCTCGGGGATCATGCGCACGGTGCGGATCGTCAGCCCGCGATCCCGCGCGAGTTGCCGCCACGGATCGCTGTTGGCGTGGTGATCCAGCTCGGTCACGATGATCTCGTCACCCGCGCTCCACTCGCGGCCAAGCGCACGCGACAGATGGAAGGTGAGCGTGGTCATGTTCTGCCCGAAGGCGATCTCGTGCGGTGACGCGTTCAGAAAATCGCCCAACGCCACGCGCGCGCCGGCGATGATCTCATCCGTCTCTTCGCTCGTCGGATACGCCCACTCGGTGTTGGCGTTGTGGTTGAGCAAGTAGTCGCTCATTGCATCGACAACGGATTGCGGCACCTGCGTGCCACC
>JALZAE010000659.1 GCA_030948535.1 Gemmatimonadota bacterium
TCATCTCGAGATGCAGGCGGCGCAGCATATCGCGCGCGGTGCGTCGGCGGACGAGGCACGGAGTCGCGCGGCGCGCGAGTTCGGCGGCGTCGCGCTGCACAAGGAATCGGCGCGCGACGCGCGTGGCATCTCCCTCGCCGACGATCTGGCGCGCGACACGCGGTTCGCCACCCGCGTGCTGAGGCGCAGTCCGGGCTTCACCGCGGTCGCCATCGTCACGCTGGCGCTCGGCATCGGCGCGACGACGGCGACCTTCAGCGTCGCCAACGGCGTGCTGCTCCGCCCACTGCCCTTCGCCGAATCAGAGCGTCTCACCGAGCTGTTCGAGCGCACCGACCAGCACACTCGCTGCACTTGCACTCTTGCTCGCGGCAGTGGGCATCTATGGCGTGCTGTCGCATAGCGTCGTGCGGCGCACACCGGAGATCGGCGGTCGTTTTTACACGCCTTATGCGCACGCTGCTGTATGTGATCAGCCCGACCGACATCCCAACGTTCGTGACCGTGATCATAGTACTCACGACCGTTGCGGCACTCGCTTCGCTGATTCCGTCGCTTCGGGAGACGGGGATTGACCGGCGGTAGTGTTGAGAGGGGAGTGAGGAAGAAAAGAGGTGTTAGGTATTTAGGTGCGGAGGTGTTGAGGGCGGCGCACCAGGATTCGGCGCCCTTTACACCTAACACCTAGCACCTATCACCTCTTTCATCACTGCACCCTAAACGTCTTCGTATTCGCCACCGCGCCGTCCAGCAGCACCTGCACCGAGTACTGTCCCTTCGGCCAGGCCGAGGGCTTCTGGATGTGGAACTCCGTCGCTGTCGATCCGCCGGTGGGCGAGATCATTTCGTCGTGCTCGTTCACGACCTGCTTACCCTGATACATCCAGCGAGCGCTGAGCTTGGCGTTCTGGCCGGCGCCCGTGGTGATCACGGAGGCGTAGATGGTGTCGCGCGTGCCGAAGGTGTCGGTCGGGGCGGCGACGTGTTTGTCGCTTCCGATTTGCTTGCCGAGTGTGACATCGGTCACGCTCAGCGATCCGGCGACCGGTGCTGGAGCGGGAGTCGTTGTTGCAGGCGTCACCGGCGCGGCGCTATCCGCGACCGCGGCGTCCTTCTTTCCGCAGGCGGTGGCCAGCGTGGCCGCCGCCAGGAGGCAGACGAGGTGCGAACGGCGATGCATGAGCAAGTTCCTCGAGTGAGTTTTGTGTTGGCGAGCGGAGCGCACTAGGCCTTCGGAATGTTGAGCGTCATTCCCTCTTGGATCTTGTCGGGATTCGGCAGCTTGTCGCGGTTCGCATCCCGGATCTTGTGCCACTTCATCTCGTCGCCGTAGAAGTGCTGGGCGATCCGCCGAAGGTTGTCCCCCGACTTGACGGTGTACGTCTCCATCGCTTCCGAAGTCGACGATGCGCCGCCGGTCACATCCGAGAAGTCCGCCGCGGAGTTACTGGCCTTTCCGTCCGAGCCGCTGCTCGCGTTGACGTCGTTGAAGTCGGCGTTGGATGAGCCTGGGTTTGCGTCCATATGTACCTCGCGGATCGATCGTGGGCTGACGTGGTTCGAGAGCAACTCTCCTAGGAAGTTTCGAGCCAACCGACACCGCTCTCCAACCGATGGGGACCACACCGGCCAGCGCACTCGCACCGCTGGCCGTCGCCTTGCATTATGGACGACGGACTCTGCCGGGTAAGGTGACCATGTCCGCTGAAGTACTGCTTCTCTTCGAGGAACCCGTTGCCGCGGCCGATGGCGCGCTCTATCACGCGAGTGCCTGCGGACGTGAGACCAACGACGGCCGCTGGGAGGGGTGGATCGAGTTCGCGCCCGTGATCGTCGGGGACGACGTGTTGCGATCAGCGCGCGAGACGACGCAGCCGAACCGCGCCGACCTCACCTACTGGGCGACGGGATTGAGCGCCGTCTATCTGCAGGGCTCCCTCGAGCGCACGCTCGCGCCGCGCGCGAGACCGATGCTCGGCACGCCCGTGCGTCCGGCGTACGACGGACCCGTGGAAGTGCGACCGTCGCCCTCAGCGCTCGCCGACGCACCGCCTCCGCGCGCGGTGCTCGACCCCTTTGCCGTTTACGCCCAGGGCGAGGACGTGCTCCGTCGCGAGCTCGGCGCGCTCGACCGCGACCATCTCGCGAACATCGTTTCGGCGTTCGGGCTCGCTGTTGGGACGCAGAAGTCGCGTGAGGAGATGGCGGCGGGGATTGTCGAACAAGTGAAAGGGGTTGGGGGTTGGGGGCTGGGGCGCTGAGTCTCGCCCCGCATCGAATTTTCTTCGGCGCCCCATCCCCTAGCCCCTAATCCCTAACTCCTTCTCGACAGGGTAATAAGCGCCACTCCCGCGACAATCACCCCGCCGGCGGCCACCATTCTCAGCGTCAGTGGCTCCCCCGCGAATGCCCAGCCGAGCAGAATCGCGACGACGGGATTCACGTACGCGTACGTGCCGACGAGTGACGGCGCGGCGTTGCGGATCAGGTAGGTGTACGCGCTGAACCCGACGATCGCGCCGATGGTGATCAAGTAGATCAGCGACCACATCGACTTCGCGGAGACGGCGCTCAGCACGAGGCGATGCGACTCGCCAGTGAGTAGTCCGGCGAGCAGGAGGATGGCGCCTCCGGCCATCATCTCCATTCCGTTGGCAAGCATCGGCTCATTCGGGAGGTCGGCAGTGCGCGCATAGAGCGAGCCGAGCGCCCACGAAAGTCCGCCGACAATCAGCACCGCCGCCCCAACGGGATCGATGCCGCCGCCGCCGTGCAGCACGCCCGGGCCGACGAGAAGCGCCATCCCCGCGAGCCCGATCGCCAAGCCGATCGCGGTGCCGGCATTCGGACGCGTTCCGCCGGGCCGCCACCAGTCGAGCAGCACCATCCACAAGGGGACGATCGCGACTAAGAGCGCGGCGATCCCCGATGCAACGCGCTGCTCCGACCAGGTGACGGCGCCGTTGCCGCCCATCAGCAATAGCGCGCCGACGATCGCCGCGGCGCGCCATTGTCGAAAGGGTGCGCGGGGGCCGCCGCGCAATCGCGTCCAGGCATAGACCGCGATGCCGGCGATGAGATAGCGCGCACCAGCCATGAAGAAGGGCGGAATCGTCTCGACGGCGTAGCGGATGAAGAGGTACGTCGATCCCCAGATGACGTAGACGAGCGCGAACGCGGTCATGAGCGCGGCGCGCGACGGAGCGGCCGGGGCGGCTGCATCGACGGAGTGCGAAGACGTCACGGTGGCAACTTCTCTCGAACGACGGTGAGCGAATACGGTGGCAATACGACTGGAGCAATCTCGCGCAGGAGGGTCGTGCGAGGTGGAGAGTTCGGATCGGCGTGGCCGCGCGCGCCGGCGGCGTGCCAGTGATACTGTGCGTCGCCCCACTGCACGAGCTCGACTGGCCCGCGCATCGCAGTGCCCGAGGCGAAGCGAAGGCGCACACGGACGCTGCGCGACGAATCCTTGTTGATCAGCAGCACCGACCAATGGCGGTCTGGCCGGCGCAGCGCATAGGCCGACACCGGCGCCGACGCGCTCGTCGCGAACATCTCGTGTACTCCGCCGGTAGAATCGGCCCACTCGGTCGTCAGCATCCGCGCGCCGGCGAGCGTGGACCCCGCGCCGCGAATGCGGCGC
>JALZAE010000670.1 GCA_030948535.1 Gemmatimonadota bacterium
GATTTACTCCGTCTTCAGCTGCCATCCTGCGCACCGCTGGCGACGTCCTGGCCTCCTCCGCTGCCGGCGCGGTGGGAGCCGGCGTCGCTGCCGGAGGAGTGGCCGGCGCGTCTGCTGCTGGCCCAGCTAACCGAGTTTCCGCCGCGGTGCCCGTCGCGGTCTCATCGAGTTCCGCGAGCATGTCGTCCACCTTTACCGTGTCGCCCTCGGCGCGCGCGCGACGCATGAGGACGCCGGCCTTTGGCGCGGGAACTTCGACTGTGATCTTGTCGGTCTCGAGCTCCACCAAGGTGTCGCCGGCGGCGACGCGATCGCCCTCCTTCTTCATCCAGCGTCCAACAGTCGCCTCGACGATCGACTCGCCCAGCGGCGGCACTTTGATCGAAAGCATGGGACCCGGGTGTACGGCGTTAGGTGTTCAGTGCTCGGGACTGTATTTTCCTCGCTCGGTGGCAGCAGCGGACGCTCGCACGCCTTGAGCGTCAAACACCTGGTCGCCGAACACCGATAGTATACCTTTCCGACGGATGCCGTGCGAGCACTGACCATCTCCGCGCACGGGGGCCTCGAGCAGCTGGTCGTTCGAGACGATCTCCCCATTCCCGCGCTCTCGAATCCGACCGATGTGCGCGTGCGCATCCGTTGCGCCGCCCTCAACCATCTCGACCTTTTCGTGGTCGAGGGTCTGCCCGGCGTGACGATTACACCGCCGTGGATAATGGGTGGTGATGGCGCCGGGTTGGTCGACGCCGTTGGCGACGGAGTAGAGGGCGTCGCGATCGGCGCGCGTGTCATCATCAATCCCGGCATCAGCGATCGCACCTGCGAGTACTGCCGCATCGGGGAGCACTCGCTCTGCGTGCGGTACCGTCTGCTCGGCGAGCATCTTCCCGGAACGATTGCCGACTACGTCGTGGTCCCCGCCGCAAATCTGCGCGTGATCCCGGACTCGATCGCATGGGACGCCGCCGCCGCCTTTACGCTGGCAACGCTCACCGCGTGGCGGATGGTCGTGACCAGAGCGCAGCTTCGAGACCGGGAAAACGTGTTGGTGTGGGGCGCCGGGGGCGGCGTCGCGGCGGCCGCGGTGCAGATCGCCAAGCTGCAGGGCGCGCGCGTTTGGGCGACGTCGGGTAGCGACGCCAAGCTCGAGCGCGCGCGCGAGCTCGGAGCCGACGAGCTGCTGAATCATCGACTCCTGGATATTAGTAAGGAAGTGCGCGCGCGCACCAACAAGCGGGGCGTCGATGTGGTCATCGACAACGTCGGGCGCGATTCGTGGAAGCATTCGTTGGGAGCGCTCGGCAAGCGCGGAAGGCTAGTGACGTGCGGGGCAACGAGCGGACCGATGGTGGAGACCGACATCCGGCGGATGTTCTGGAATCAATGGACCCTCATGGGCTCGACGATGGGCAACGACAAGGAGATGGAGGCGATCACACGCGCGTTCGCCGGCGGCGCGCTCGTTCCTCCGGTCGATTCCGTGTTCGACCTCGTCGAAAGCCGTGCCGCGTTCGAGCGCCTCGCCAGCGCCGAGCAATTCGGCAAGGTCGTCATCCGGCTGAGCGAGGATTGACCGGCCGATGCGATTTCCGATCGTCACGCGCTATCCCGACTACGATTCAAAGGGTCACGCCAACAACGCGGTCTATCTCACCTACTTCGAGAATGCCCGTCACGAAGTATGGACTGAAGTGTTCGGCGGCGAGGAAGATTTTCCATTCATCCTCGCCGAGGCGACCGTGCGTTACGTGAGCGAAGCGATGTTGGGCGAGCGGCTCGACATCGAGATCCATACGTCTGAAGTACGAACCAAGGCATGGGTCTGGTCGTACGTGATCCGCGCGCGCGACACTGATCGCGTCGTGGCCGAGGGACAGACCGTACAGGTGATGTACGACTATGAGGCGAAGCAAACCGTGCCGATCCCGGACGACGTACGACAAAAGCTGGCGACGGTGTGACCCCGACAATCCGTGTCGAAGAGATGACCACGGTCAAGGCGTCGGCGCAGTCCGCCAGGCGCACGTTGACCGACCCCGACCGAATGGCGCGTTGGGTCGCCCCGAACGTCACGGTCCGGCCGCACTCGGCGTCGTCGTCATTGGCGCCCGGCGACCGCTTTCTCCTCGACGCGTTCGGCGCGCCCGATTTCGACTATCTCGTCGAGGCGGTGACGGATCGTGAAGTGTTGTTTTCCTTCAGCGGTCCGTGGAGCGGGCGCGAGCGGTGGAGCTTCATCGCGGACGGGGCCGAAACGATCGTGCGCCGAACCTACGAGGTCGAGGAGTCGGAGTCGCTGGCGGGATTGGCGTTTCGCACCGTGGGGCGCGCGCTGGTGTCCGCACATTTCAAGCTCGAGCTCTCGCGCTTTCGCGCAGTGGCGGAAGCCAATAGCAGACCACCCTCGCAGATCGAGCCACCATCGTCGACGCGCAGTTTCCCGATCGATGACGGTTGACCACGCGCAGTACGAGCCGGCGGAGCAGAAGGCGATTCGTGATGCGTTCGTCGCCGGCGAGACGCCAACGTGTCCGCGGTGCGCCGTGCCGATGTCTCAGCGTCCGATTGGCGGCGGCTCGTTCGGACTGGGGTACGCGCGGAAGCGGGAATGGTTCATCTGCCCCAGCTGCAGGCGCAGCGCGATTTTCGATATGAAGCGAGGAACCCGTACATGAATGACCAAGACTGATGGTCCTCGACATCGCACGGATCCGAAGCGGGTCGCTCGTTGGCCGACTCATGCGGCTTCCCCTCCGCCTCCTTCCCGACACGCTTCCGATCAAGGTGTTGCAGGGACCGGCTCGCGGACGCTGGTGGCTTGCGGGTAGCTACACGCACGGCATGTGGCTCGGTACCTATGAGCATCGATTCCAGCGCATCTTCGCGTCGTATCTGCGCCCCGGCCAGGTCGTGTACGACCTTGGCGCTAACGCCGGGCTGTACAGCATCATCGCGGCGTCAGCCGTCGGGGAATCGGGTAGCGTCGTCGCAGTTGAGCCACTGCCGAGAAACCTGCGCTTTCTCCGTCGCAACATCGCGCTCAATCGATTCACGCAGGTCGACGTTATCGACGCGGCGGTGAGCGATCACGAAGGAACGGCGCGGTTCGATGTGGCGGACAACGTTGGCGTGGGACACTTGAGCGATCGAGGCTCCCTCGAGGTCCAACTCGTGAGCCTCGATGCGCTGATCGCCAAGGGACGCATCCGTCCGCCCGACATCATGAAGATCGACGTAGAGGGAGCCGCCGGCGCGGTGTTGCGC
>JALZAE010000680.1 GCA_030948535.1 Gemmatimonadota bacterium
CCCGACGCCCGACGCCCGATGCCCGACGCCCGAGTTCTCAGTTGACGCCCCGTGACCTACATCACACTTTACGAGCGCGGCCGCTCCGCTCATGGATCGGCAGGACGCCCCTCGGCCGCGTTCTCTGATCCTCCGCGAAAAACACATCGCCAGCTGGAGCTCTGTATGGCGCCGACGTTTTACATCAGGCGGCCGCATCGCGCGGCGCTGATCTCGTGCTTCGCGCTGGCGTTGTCGGCGTGTGCCTCGCAGATGCAGCTCGTCAAAGTCGCGGGCGATGCGCAGACCGCGACGATCGGCGCCAAGGTCGACAGCGCGCCGCGCGTGCGGTTGATGACCAAGGACGGTAACCCGATTCCCAACGTCAACATCCGGTTCGCGGCCGAGAGCGGCGGCGGGCGCGTGGTCGTGCCGGAGACGCGGACCGACGCGGGCGGCCAGGCATCCGTCGGCGAATGGATTCTCGGGCCGACCCCAGGTCGCAACGTCCTACTCGCGACGATCGGTAACAGTGACACCTACGGCTCGGCGCGCTTCACCGCGACGGGCATCACGATCGCCGCGGCAACGGCAGTCGCGTTACGCGTGCCCGTTGGTCCGAACGGCACCGTCGTCACCAGCGTCGAGCAAGCCAAAGCGCTGATGTCGCGACGACGCGGAGTGATTCTGCTCGCGGCGGGATTCAACCACACGTGCGCGGTCACCGAGACCGGCACGGCATCGTGCTGGGGGCTCAACGCGTACGGCACCATCGGCGATGGCACGACGGCGAATCAGGTCAGTCCCGCGGCCGTCTCCGGCGGTCTCGTTTTCACCATGCTCAGTGCCGGCGCGAATCACACTTGCGGCGTCAGCAGCAACGGATCGGCCTACTGTTGGGGCTACAACGCGACCGGCGCGATCGGCGACGGCACGAGCCAATCGCGCATGACGCCGACGGCGGTCGCCGGCGGGCAGCTCTTCAAGTCGGTGGTGGCGGGCGTCGAGCACAGCTGTGGCATCACGATGACCGGCGCCGCGTTCTGCTGGGGTGAGAACAAGGAAGGGCAACTCGGCAACGGAACCACGACGGCGTCGCCGACCCCGGCGGCGGTATCCGGCGGATTGCTCTTCACATCACTCGTGGCCGGCACCTATCACAGCTGCGGCATCACCGTCAGCGGCTCGGCGTATTGCTGGGGAAGCAACTTGAAGGGGGAAGTGGGCGACGGCACGCAGACGCGGCGTCTCACACCGGTCGCCGTCGCCGGCAACATGTCGTTCACGATGCTCACCACGCGCTTCTCGACGACCTGCGGACTGATCAAGGGCGGCAAGGCGTACTGCTGGGGGATGAACGACAACGGCCAGGTAGGCGATGGCACGACGCTCATTCGGACGAAGCCAACGCAGGTCGTCGGGGGCTTGATGATCGCCACGATCGTGACGGGCGCGTATCACACGTGCGCGCTGACTCCCGCCGGCGCGGCGTACTGCTGGGGCGGGAACACGCGCGGCAACCTTGGGGATGGGACCGTCGTGCAGAAGACGTCGCCGACAGAGGTCTCCGGCGGCATCAAGTTCGAGGCGCTCGTCGCGGGATTCCAACACACGTGCGGTCTCACCGAGCAATCGGTCGTCTACTGTTGGGGCGCGAACGACACTGGCGCGCTTGGCGACGGAACGCAGACGACGCGCTCGGAACCGGTGAAGCTCCAGACCGGCGCGCCGAAATAACCGGTGCGATTGGTCAGCTCCGTGATGGGCTGAGTGCTGGCCGTGCCGCGCCGCTTCTCAGTTGCATCCAGACCACGCCGGCGGCGATGAAGGCGAGCGCGAGCAGCTGGGCGATGGTGAGCGGTCCGAAGAAGCGGTCGTCCTTCGCGCGAAAGAACTCGATGATGAAGCGCTCGATCCCGGCGAGCACCATGTAGACGCCGAAGAGCCAGCCTTCGGCGTGCTTGTGATGCCGCATGCGCCAGAGGATGCCGAACATCCCGAGCGCGAGCGCGATCTCGAACAGCTGGGTCGGATACACCGACAACACGGTGTCGGGCGACGTGCCGGGCGCGATCGGCACGCCGAACATCTCGTGCATGTTGCCCGCCGTCGACGCCGGCGCGCCCCTCGGAAATGACACGGCGAGCGGGCCGTTCCACGGTCGGCCATAGTCATCGCCGACTGCCCAGCAGCCCGTGCGCCCGACGGCGTACGCCGCGGCGATCGAGATCCCGGCCGGATCAGCGAGGCGCATGATGGGGAGGCGCTTGATGCGAATCAGCGCCACGACCGCGATGATCCCGCCGATCAATCCGCCCCAAAACACGAAGCCGCTGCGGCTCCAGATCGCGGCTGAATCGCCCACCAGAATCACGTAGTAGATCTTCGCGCCGAGCAGTCCACCGACCACGGCGGCGAAGAGGAGATCCCCCACCGGTGTCGCATCCTCGCCGCGCTCGACGAGCAAGTGATGCGTCACCACCTGCGCGATCAGGAACGCCAGCAAAACCGCCAGCCCGAAGCCGGTCAGCGTAAAGATTCCGAGAGGAATGTTGGCGGGATAGTGGATGGTCATGGGGGAAAGGTAGGTCGGGTGTGGGGTGTAAGGTGTGGGGTGTGGTTAGCTCGAAGATCTCCATTCTAACCCCACCCTACACCCAACACCCCACACCCGCCTCAACGTCTACAATCCCGGAATCGCGGCGCTCGCGTACGCATTCAGGTCCAAACTCGAACGCGCCCCGTGCTCATAGTGATACAAGCCCGCGCGGGCGATCATGGCGGCGTTGTCGGTGGCAAGTCGGGGAGAGGGAGCGAACAGCTCGGCGCCGATGTCGGCCAGCCGCGCGCGCATCGCGGCGACGAGCGTCTTGTTGCCCGCCACGCCGCCGCCGAGCACGACGCGAGTGCGCGCGAACTGATCAGCGGCGCGCACAGTTTTCTCGGTCAGCGTCTCGATCAGAGCGTCCTGAAAGCCGCGCGCCAAGTGCGGCTGGTCGGCTTCGATGTCCGTCGATGCACGCGTGGCGTTGAGCAGCGCCGTCTTGAGCCCGCTGAATGAAAAATCGAAGTAGTCGGTGTCGCCGTAGCGCTGATCGCGGCGGAGCATCGGACGGGCGAAGCGGTAGCGCGCGGGATCGCCGGCGGCCGCTTCGCGCTCGATGTGGGGACCGCCGGGGTAGGGCAATCCGAGGAGCTTCGCGACCTTGTCGAACGCTTCGCCCGCGGCGTCGTCGCGCGTCGCGCCGAGCAAGCGATAGCTGCCCCACGCTTCGACATCCATCAGCATCGTGTGTCCGCCGGAAATGAGAAGTCCGGTGAAGGGAGGCACCGCGCCCTTGTGCTCGAGCGCCGTCGAGAACAGGTGCGCCTCCATGTGATGCACCGCCACGAGAGGAATGCCTAACGAGTACGCCAGCGCCTTGCCGAAGCTCACTCCCACCAACAGCGCGCCGACGAGGCCGGGGGCGTAGGTCGCCGCCACCACGTCGACATCACCGCGCGAGATGCCCGCGTCCGAGAGCGCGCGCTCAGTCACGGGAACAATGCTGGTGAGATGCGCCCGCGACGCGATCTCGGGCACGACGCCGCCGAACACGCGGTGCACGTCCTGCGAGAGGATGACTAACGAGCGCATCGTGACGTCGTCGCCCGCGCCCTCGAGTACCGCGACGGACGTCTCGTCGCACGAGGTCTCGATGCCGAGGATGACGGTCACGGCCGCCGCGCAGCGCGTCGCGTGCGCGTGGTGTCCTTGTGCGTCGCTCGCGCCCCGTCACCGGCGGAACCGGCGGCGGAGTCATGGACCGCGTTCGACGGGAGCCGCACGTGCACCCGGACGCGGCTCGGCGCGACGCTCACGGCGAGACCGCTCGTGTCGAGTGGCACGAGCTGCGACGCGCTGTCGTGCACATCGTACAGCGCGGACACCGTGCTCACCGCGCCGAGCGCGCGCACGACGCCGCGCCGGCCGCGCACCAGCACACTCTCGGGCTCGAACACGAGCGCTCCGCCGTGGAGCGCCGTGTCGCTCGAGACCTTGAGCGCGGAGCGCACCCGAACCCATCGCTGCATCGTGACGTCGAACTTCACCGGGATCGCGCGCGGCTCGATCTCGCGCACCTGCGCGTCCACGCCCGACAGATCGACGTCACCCGGTCTGATCTCGAGCAGCATCGAGTCAGGAACCTCGGCGGTGAGACGGCGGCGCACCGTCGGCGGATTGGCGTAGAGCTTGAGCAGCTCGCGCGCTCGTCCGACGACCAGCGCGCGCACCTGCGGCAGCGGCGCGCGCAACTCGATCGAGCTGTCGAGGGTCAGGGCGACGTCGACCTTCACCAATTCTTCGACGACTTCGTCGGCGCTGACGACGACCCACAGCAGCACGGCGAACAGGAGCGCGGCCGCCTTGAGGTGCAGTCGCTCGGTGAAGATCGCGACCAGACGACGCTGCAGCGGCGTGCGCACGCGCTGCGGTCCAGTGGTGTGGCTACCCGTCGGCGACGGAGGCGCCGTCA
>JALZAE010000031.1 GCA_030948535.1 Gemmatimonadota bacterium
TGCCACACGTCCATTGAAGAAGACGTTTGCAACATGGATGCGAGCCGTGACCTGGCGATGTCCTCGCGCGTGACCTCGCGCGATCATCGAGCGGGAGACGGCGCGCGTCGAGAAGCGTTTTGCAAAGGAACGAGCGCGGCGTTGATCGCGAATGAGAAGCTGAGCGTGGAGCAGGGAGTGCTCGAGCTCACTTGCCGTGACGCGTCCAGATCACGAGCGTGCCGCACCCAGCGTAGATCCCGCGAAGCTCCGCGGGCGTTTCATGCTCGTCGGCGTATGTCTCGATCGCCTCGATCGTGTTCGTCGGTAGGCTGTTGACGTCGAACAGGGGACGATCCGGCTGCGGGAAGTAGACGAGCGTCCCGTCGATGTACACTTGCGAGTAGCAGGCGGGTCGCGCGCCGAGGGCGAGGTCCGCGAGATCGCCGGCCGGGAATTTCAAGCCGGATGGAAAACCGCGGCTGGCACCAACCATCGCCATGCGTGTGCCACCGATGTAGCGCAGGTGTGCGCCGAGTGCGTGCCCGGCGATGATCTCACTCAACTTGTGCTCGCTATTCTTATCGATCATCTCGCGAGTAATGAAACCGCCAAATCCACGCTCGCGTCGCTGCTCAAACCCCGCCATGTAAGTCGCCGGCGCGGCACGATTCACTTCGACCGTCGCGAGCTGCGCGGGACGCACGACGAGCAAAAAGTCCCGCTGCAGCGTGTCGGTCGCGCCGAAGGTGAGCGCGGTGGCTGTCGGCCGGAAGCCGATGAGTCGTACCATGACGACGTGTTGGCCGGCGGGAAGATCAGCGATGCGAAAGCTTCCCAGCGAGTCGGTACGCGCGACGCGGCCGAGGTTGGGGAAGGCGACTTCGGCGCCGGAGAGTGGGCGCTCGCCGGCGTCGTCGAGGACGAGTCCATGGAGCACGGCGTGCTGGGCGAGCAGTGTCGCGCCTGCTGCTTCGAAGGCGATCGTTGCAATGATCGCGAGCAGGTGCGCGCAGAGGGGCGGCGCGTGTCGTCTATGCGCGGCAGTTGGTGCCTGATCCATGGTTTCTCTTTTCTCCATACGACCTGTAGCTCATCTCATTAACGCGTGCGAGCGATGGGTTTGCAGCGTCGCAGCAGCGTCTCCAGTGACCATATGGTCTTGGGCATGAGTATGCGAGCTGACTGTCGCTCCGGTTTGTCAGAGGTTTGCTGCTGAACGGTCAATAGCCGTCCACTCGAAGGTCGACTTGTTGATGAATACGAATCCGCCGCGCACGGGGACGGCTGTTGGCGTGTCGGAGTAGAGCGGATGGCCATCGCGCGTTCGGAGCGTGCGCGGCGCGCTCCACGTCGGCCGGCATCGAGCGTCGCTCGGCTGCTGGGCGACGAGCACAGCGGGCCTGGTCAGGACCGCGAGCGCGAGCATGTATCGAGCAAAATGCACCGTCATTGCCGACCTCGAATTTGATGGCGTTATTCGAGTCACATGGTACGTGCGGATGCTGATGCCGTACAACACGATTCATTTCCTGCATGACCAAAGCATTGCATCGCGGGATTGAATTTTTCGCACCGCTCCCGCATTACCTATCCAAATCCATCGGGAGGTATCGTATGAGCCAGAATCGCCGTGAGTTTCTCGAGCGGATGACGGCCGGCGCGATGGTGGCGACGGTGTCATTCTCGCCGGACGTGGTGCGCGAGCTCAGCGCGCTGCCGTCGGCGCGCGGTTCGAGCGCGGACGAATTCGATCTGACGTGGGTCGGCCGGGTGAAGGGGAAATACCGGGCGGTTTTCGATGTGCCGGAGATCGACAGCGGATACGGCGTTTGGCGCGCATCCTTGTGGGTCAAGCAATACAAGGATGTGCTCAAGGTGCCCGCGACCGAGATGACTCCGGTGCTAGTGCTGCGGCATCATGGAATCGCGTTGGCGATGCGGCAGTCGTTCTGGGACAAGTACGAGGTCGCCAAGAGCAATCAGGTGATGCATCCCGTCACGCAGCAGGCGACGGATCGGAACCCGGCGCTGTTGTCTTCCGCGCGTGGTGAGGTGCCGGCGGAGTTCGACGAGGTGGCGCTGGACAAGTACATCGCGCGGGGCGGCATCGCGCTCGCCTGCAATCTGGCGCTCGACGACATGGTCGAGCTCGTGAGCAAGAAGGACGGGGGCACGGCTGAAGCGGCGCGGAAGACGGCGATCGCGGGAATGGTGCCTGGCGTGATCCTGCAACCGTCCGGCGTATTCGCCGCGCTGCATGCGCAGGACGTCGGCTGTAAGTATTTACGGGCGAGCTGAACTCTCAACGGC
This sequence comes from Gemmatimonadota bacterium, assembly GCA_030948535.1. Lineage (GTDB taxonomy): Bacteria > Gemmatimonadota > Gemmatimonadetes > Gemmatimonadales > Gemmatimonadaceae > JALZAE01. Next base: position 2,293 of record JALZAE010000031.1, read on the forward strand.
TCCTTGGCATTCGCGCGCGCCTGCGGCAACTCAGAACCGCGAGGAATATTGAATAACGCACGACTCACGTTCAGATACGATGCCGCTCAAGCCGACAAGGCTCTCAAGCTATTCTATCCAGATGCAGAAGCTCGTCGGGCGATTCTCGAGAGCCTCGCCGATTCGGTGCGAATTGCACACGCATCGGCGCCAGGCGCGTGGGAGATCACGCTCAGCGCGGATCGCTCATTTGTAAAGATGAATATTGGAAATGTCCGCGTATTGCGGCTGACGAAGGGAGGCGTCCTATTCCTGGTCGCGGACGACGTCGTCCCTCGCGAAGTTAAGGAATCCCTGGATCGTGATCAGGACGTTTATCGCGTTGGCGGTTTCCTCTCGGAGCCGACTGCGCGCACAATTCCAATTGCAGCGGAAGCCTTCCGCGACGCCTATTCTCAGTTGGCGACCGCGCATCGCGAAATCCTTCGGCGCATAAGCAAGCGGTGGACGCTTAGTCCTCCGCAAATCAGGAAGGCACACTCGCCCGGTGTACTCTCGTTCCTCAGACAACTGGGGCTCGATGTTCCGAACCCCTCGTACGCCGAAGCATCGAGCCCCACAAACGGGGCCGACAACCGTGACGGCGTGGCTGATTCATCTCATCCGACTGAGCCCCGGGGCGTCATTGCCGCTCGGAAACGAGAGACGAGGAAATCCGTGGAGGTAACTGCATCGAGGCGTGATCAAGTCTTCATTAGTTACAGCCGCGCGGATATCGAGTGGAAGAATCGACTGCTCACGCATCTCTCGCCACTTGTCCACGACGCCCAGTTAGTTGTGTGGGACGATTCGCAGATTTCTCCGGGCGCCAAGTGGCGCGAGGAGATCAGCCTTGCAATGTCCCGAACGAGGGTCGCGGTCCTGCTGGTGAGCCCCGACTACCTCGCTTCCGACTTCGTCAGGCGTCACGAGCTGCCGGAGTTTCTTGAGGCGTCGGAAGAAGAAGGTCTTACTATACTGTGGATTCCGATAAGTCCCAGTGTTGTTTTGAGGACGGCGCTGAAA
>JALZAE010000005.1 GCA_030948535.1 Gemmatimonadota bacterium
CGGCAGTGGCGCCGCGTTGCCCAGGAGCGTGAGGTCGCCGCCGATGTTCTGCTGCGCCAGCGCGAGCGTCACACCGCGCCACGCGTCGAGCGCGATGCCAACATCGACCGCGCCAGCGCTACCGCCGGCTCCGGCAATACGCTGTGAGATGTATTTCGCGGTGACGCCGGCGCGCCAGCGCGTCACCCGCGCCGCGTACGCCGCCGACACCACGACATCGGACGCCGACACGCTGACGCCAGTCGGTACGCCGGAGCCCGTCACCGGATCCGTCACTAGCTCTGCCTCACTTCCATAGTCGAGCGCTTGAACGCCGATCGCGAAGGTCCCTGCGCGTAACGGCACCGCCATCGCGAATGATGCGAGCGTGGACGACGCCAGATAGCGCTGCACCGATCCGCCGGCCGCCATCCGCTTCACGCCGGCCAGCTGCGCCGGATTGTAGAAGATCGACGACTCATCGACACCGAACGCACCATACGCGTCCCCGACGCCGAGCGCCCGCGCCGATGCCGGTAGCTCCAACACGATGGCAGCGTCGCGTCCACCCTGTGCGCGCATCAGAGAGGGCCAGACCACCGCGAGAACCGCCGTCCCTGCATTTAACCGCATGCCGTCGCCCTACTGAAGACGAAAGATCCCTACCTGCGCATTCCGATTGGGGTCGAACACGACGCCGCCGGGCTTCGCGAACTGTAGCGCGATCCCAGCGCTCGGCCTCGGCGTCTGCAAGCGAAAGAAGGACATCGTGCCGGGCGTCATCTTGTCCTGCACCGCGCCATTGTATGCTAGCGTCTTGAGCGCGATCGGAAACGTGCGCGGGAAGCGAGGACTACCGGCGTTGTCCTGAGCCAATCGCGCGTAGATCCGGCGCAGATTGCGCGACGCGTACTTGTAGCGCGACGGAATCGAGGTTCTCGGCACGCCGGCGATGCTGTCCGTGTAGAGCGCCACGCTCCAGTCACCGAACAGCGCCGCGAACGATTCTCCGCTCTGCCGCTCGATGTTCTCCGCTCCCCTCCGCGCGGTTTGCACCAGCTTGCGGAAAATGGTGCTGTCCTTTTGGTCACCCAGCCACCGGAGGAAGAGCCACGCCGCCCCGCGCTCGGAAAGACTGCCGCCCGTCTTGAACAACGTCATCGACACGGTGTCGGTGCTGAGCAGATAGCGATAGCTGTTGCTCAGGTCGCCGTTCATGAACGGTCCAGATGAGTCGGGAAAAATTTGCGTCGCGTCCGTACGGCCGGCGGGCGCTGGATAGCGCTGCTCGTACATGCGCGATCCCATCTCCTCCGCGATGTGGCTCAGCCCCTCGTTCAACCAGACCGCCTCGTCATCGCCACCGCGCACGAGCACGTGTTGGTTGTACGAGATCATGTGCTGGAACTCGTGGATGAACGTCACCGGCGCCAACGACGTCACCGCGGTCGCGGTGTGCGCGCAGCTGAACGCGCCGCCCGGATCCGGTACCAGGGCGTAAAAGATCTCCGCGCGATTGCTGTGCAGTGAGGTGACGAGGTCGTTGCCAAAGAAGAAGCCGGCCACGAAGCCCTGGGATTGGCATTGCGCCGCCGGTGTCAATCCATTGATGACGGGACTGAGCAGCACGATGACGTGGCCATTCCCGTCGATGTCCGACTCCGAGCCGAATGTTCGCACATCGATGCCGTAGAGATCCTGATCGAACAGGCGCCCGATCTGCGTGAGCTGCGCGTCCGAGAACGCCGTCGACGCCGTGAGATCGACGTAGATGTAGACGTTGGTGCCGCTGAAGCGAAGCGCCGCGGTCACGTTCTTGAACGTGCTCGCCGTGAGCGACGACAGCACCTGGAACGTCCGCTGGCTCCCGAGGTCGAGCTGCTGCGCGGCGACGTTGAATCGCAGCCCACCTTCTCCGCGCTGCGCCAGCGCCAGCGGCACCAATCGATGCTCCTCCGCTCGCAGCGCGGCATCGAACGCCGCGGGCAGCGATTCGGCGCCGCGCACGCCGGTGCCCGTCGCCCGCGATGTTGAAACGAGCGCCGCACCCAAATTGCCAATGACGTACGGCGCGGTGTCGAGCGGCACGGACGCCGTCGCAAATTGCGGAACGATCAGATAGCTCGCGCCGTCTCCGCCGAGTCGCAGGCAGTTTCCGAGCTCGGTTCCACTGACGGTGATGGCGCTGAGGGCGGGCAGCGCCAGCGCCGTCGCCGCTGCAGTGTACGTCACGGTGCGCGCATTGGTGCTCGCCGAGCCGATTCTCACGAATACGTTGATCGCGCCCGGCGTGAGGCACGCCGGTACTACGACGCGCAGTTGATTGGCTGCTGGTGCGCTGAGAATTCGCCCGCGCGCGTTACCGAAAAAGACGCTGTTGCCCGCCAAGTCCGCGTTGAAGTTGGTGCCCGTGAGGATGACCGTATCGCCGGCCTGCACGCTGGCGTTGGAGATGGCGTCGAGCGTCGGCGGCGCGGTGGTGGTCGCCGACCACGTCACCACGCTCGTCTCCTGACCCGACAGGAACGCCTGCGCGATGGTTGCGCTCGCGCCCTGCTGCGGCCCAAGCTGGGCGTATACGAGCGCGATGCCGTCGATCCCCGATGTGCTGATGCTGTCACTGAGCGTCACCCCGCCGGCGCTCGGCGCGCGGAAGATGACGCGCGCGCCCCGCACCGGATCGCCCGCCCCGTTCGTGACGACGGCTTGCAGCGGCAATGACAGCAGTCCGTTCGCGGGCCCACTCTGGCCGTCACCGCCGGACTTTCCGAGTTGAAGGCCGACGTTTTCCGCCGCCGGACCGGCGGAGCGGTCGGAGCAGGAGCTCACGGTCATCACCAGCGCAAGCACCATCCTCACCGGAAAACGCATCCCGTCCCCGATCAAGAGCAATACAGGCGCGACTCCTACGTCGTGCTCGACTTGTGACGGTCGTCGCACGGCTGCGGAGAGGTCCGCGACTGGGTATTATACGACGACGTTCCAACCTTGGCCGCTTGAGCGGCGCCCCCTGTGCGGCGCCGGAGCCACGCCCCCGTGATGCTCTCCAGCCCGTGATCGACCGATGTCTTTCGTCCATCTGCATTGCCATTCCGAGTACTCCCTCCTCGACGGCGCCAATCGGATCGATGATCTGATCCGGCGCGCGCAGGAGCTGGAGCAGCCGGCACTGGCCATCACGGATCACGGAAATCTGCACGCCGCCTGGGAATTCCAGGAGAAGGCGAAGAAAGCGAAGATCAAACCGATCATAGGCATGGAGGCGTACGTCGCCCCCGGCAGCCGGCTCGAGCGCGGCCGCCCGCGCACCGCCGACGGCGGGCGCTCCACCGCCAAGCCGTACTATCACCTGGTGCTGCTCGCCCAGAACGCCACGGGATATAAGAATCTTGTCAAACTGAGCTCACTCGGGTACACCGAGGGCTTCTACACCAAGCCGCGGCTCGATCGCGAGATCCTCGCCAAGTACAACGAAGGGCTGATCGTCAGCTCGGCCTGCATGGCCGGCGAGGTCGCCTCGCACCTGCTCGAGGGACGCTACCAGGACGCGAAGTCGGCCGCCGCCTGGTACGCCGAGCTCTTCAAGGACCGCTACTTCCTCGAGGTGCAGGGACACGACTCCGAGGGGCAGGCAAAGCTCAACGAGCTGATCTTCAAGCTCGCCGACGACGTCGGCCTGCCCGTCATCGCCACCAACGACGCGCATTTCCTCAGAGACTCCGATCACGATGCGCACGACGTGCTGCTCTGCATCGGACTCGGCAAGGATCGCAGCGATCAGGACCGGATGCACTACGATCGCGGGCTCTACTTCAAGAGCGCGCCCGAGATGCTCCAGCGCTTCGCGAAACGAAGCGACGTCGTGGAGCGCACCCTCGAGATCGCCGATCTCGCCGGCATCGAGTTCTCCAAGAAGTATCACGTTCCGAGCTTTCCGCTGCCGGCCGGCGTCTCGAGCGAGAACGAGCTGCTCGTGCGGCTCGCGACCGTCGGCGCGCACGAGCGCTACGGCGAGACGCTGACGGACGAACAACAGCAGCGCCTCGACTTCGAGCTCGGCGTCATCACCAAGACGGGGTACGCCGGCTACTTCCTGATCACCTACGACTTCATCAAAGCCGCGCGCGATCTCGGCATTCCCGTCGGGCCAGGACGAGGCTCGGCCGCAGGCTCGCTCGTCGCCTATGCGCTGCGTATCACCGATGTCTGCCCGCTCCGTTTTGATTTGCTCTTTGAGCGCTTCCTGAATCCGGAGCGCGTGTCGATGCCCGACATCGACGTCGACTTCTGCTTCGAGCGACGCGGCGAAGTCATCGACTACGTCCGGAAAAAGTACGGCAAGGAAGCCGTCGGCCAGATCATCACCTTCGGCACCATGAAGTCGCGCGCCGCGATCAAGGACGTCGGCCGCGTGCTCGGCTTCACCCCGGCCGAGACGGATCAGCTCGCCAAGTTGATTCCCAACCAGCCGAACTATTCGCTGACGGTGAAGGAGGCGGTGCAGCAGATCGCCGAGGTGAAGAAGCTTTACCGGAATGAGGATCGGTACAAGCAACTCCTCGACTACGCGATCGCACTCGAGGGACTCTCACGCCACGCGGGCGTCCACGCCGCGGGCGTGGTGATTGCGCCGGGTCCGCTCGACGAATACGTCCCCGTCTGCACCCAGAACTCCAAGGGCGCCGGAGCGGGCGACGATGAAAACGTCGTTGTCACGCAGTACGACATGAACGCGCTCGAGAAGGCCGGGATGCTCAAGATGGATTTCCTCGGCCTCACCACGCTTACCGTGATTCACGATGCGCTGGTGATGATCGAGACGCGCACCGGCAAGAAGCCCGATCTGGAAAATCTTCCGCTCGACGATCCCGACACTTATCGGATTCTGCGCGCCGGACGGACCGCGGGCGTCTTCCAGTTCGAGTCGAATCTCGCGACCGACATGCTTTGCCAGATGCGCTGCGATCGCTTCGATGACCTCGTCGCCTCGAATGCCTTGATGCGCCCCGGCCCGCTCGACGCCGGCATGCACAAGGTGTTCATCCGCCGCAAGCGCGGTGAGGAAGCGGTCACCTATCCGATGCCCGAGCTCAAGGACGTGTTGGAGCCGACCTACGGCGTCATCACGTACCAGGAGCAGGTCATGCGCATCGCGCAGATGCTCGCCGGCATCTCGCTCGCCGAAGCCGACGTGCTGCGCAAAGCGGTGGGCAAGAAAGACTCTGAGCTGATCAAGGCCGAGCTCGGCAAGTTCGTCGAGAAGGCCGTCGGCAAGGGACACGACCGCAAGAAAATCGAAGATATCGCCGGCCAGATCGAGACGTTTGGCCGTTACGGCTTCAACAAGTCGCACTCGGTCGCGTACTCGATCATCTCGTACCATACGGCGTGGCTCAAGACGCACTACCCCGCCGAGTTCATGGCGGCGCTGCTGTCGTCGCAAATCGGCGACACCGATTCCGTCGTCAAGTACATCAACGAGGCGCGCGAGCTCGGACTCGAGGTGCTGCCGCCCGACGTCAACGAGTCGGCGCACAAGTTCATCGTCATCGGTGACAAGCGTATTCGCTTCGGGCTCGGTGCCGTGCGCAACGTCGGTCGCTCCGCGATCGATTCGATTCTCGCCGCGCGCAAGGACGGTCCCTTCGCGACGCTTTTCGAGTTCTGCGAGCGCGTCGATCTCCGCGCCGTGAACAAGCGCGTCTTCGAGGCACTCATCACCGCCGGCGCGCTCGACTCCGTCGGGCATCGCGCGCAGCTCGCCGCCGCGCTCGACTCGGCGCTGCAGGAAGCACAGCTGCAGCAGGAAGAGAAAGCGAGCGGCCAGGGATCGCTGTTCGGCGAAGCCAACTCGGCCGAGCAGCGGGTGCATCAGCCACGCGTGTTGCCCAACGTGCAGCCGTGGAGCGACACCGAGCGCCTCTCGAAGGAGAAGGACACGCTTGGCTTCTATATCTCCGGGCATCCCCTCGAGCCGTTCCGCACCGAGGTGGAGCTCTTTGCTTCGCACCAGGTGGCGCAGCTCGCTGGCTGGTCCGACCAGCAGATTTCCCTCGGCGTCGTCGTCACCGCAATCAAACGGCAAGTGTCAAAACGGAGCGGTGCGGAGTTCGCTCGGTTGACAGTCGAGGATTTTTCAGGATCTTCCGAGGTACTGGTGTTCCCCGAGGCGTGGACGCTCATTGGGGAGCGCATTCGGCCGGATGTTCCGGTGTTGCTCAAGGGCGGATACTCCAAGCGCGACCAGGGGGGCGAGAACCCGACTTTCATCGTCGAATCGGTGACCCCGTTCACCGAGTTGCGGGCAACGGGAAACGTGGCTGTGGCGTTGGAGATCGGCGCGAACGGGAGCGGGCCGCGGGTGCTTCCGCACCTGCTCAAGGA
>JALZAE010000050.1 GCA_030948535.1 Gemmatimonadota bacterium
GAATCAGCGCGACGCGTCCGGGGGCCGAGGCCATGGGCCTGATCTCCAAGGTGCTGTTTTTTCCCGTGACGGGTCCCGTGGCCGGCATCCGCTGGTCGCTGGGGCAGGTGCAAAAGGTCGTGCAGGAAGAGCTCGTCGACGACTCGGCCATCAAGCAGGAGCTCATGGAACTGCAGATGCTTCTCGAGCTCGGCGACATCGACGACGCCGAGTACGGCCGGCGCGAGACGCTGCTCATGCAGCGGCTGCGCGAAGTGCGCGAGTGGCGCGAGCGGTTGGGGATGGCGACGGCTGGCGGCCCTGTGCGCGTCGCCCAGCCGCGCGCGGATGACGACGCGCCCGCGGAGTGATCGTCCGCTGAGCGAGCCCGGCATCGACCGTTTGCTCGCCTCGCTCCCCAGATGGATTCTCGTCGGCGGCAAAGGTGGAGTGGGCAAGACCACGTGTGCCGCCGCGCTTGCCGCTCGGAGTGCGCGTCGGGGAAGGACGCTGCTCTTGTCGACGGACCCGGCGTGCTCGCTGGCCGACGCGATCGGTACGGCGATCGGGGGGGAGCCGACACAGGTGCCCGGACACGATGGGCTGTTCGCGATGCAGCTCGATCCGATAGCGGCGCGCGACGCATTTCTGGCGCGGTGGCGCGACGTGCTCGTCGAGATCGTCGATCGCGGTACTTATCTCGATCGCGATGACGCGGCCGCGCTGATCGATGCCGCGCTCCCGGGGGCCGACGAGACGATGGCACTGTTGGCGATGCCGGGAATCGACGCGGGCGGTAACTGGGAGCGCGTCGTGCTCGACACGGCGCCGACCGGTCACACGCTTCGCCTGCTCGAGCTGCCCGCCGCGTTCGAGGCGCTCGTGCGGCTACTCGACTCGATGCAGGAGAAGCATCGCTTCATGGTGCGCGCGCTCACCCATCGCTATCGCACCGACGACGCCGACCGATTTCTCTCCGAGGTCCGAAGCGACGTCGATCGCGTGACGGGGCTTCTGCGCGATGGCGAGCGGCTCGCCGCCGTGCTCGTCACGCGGCCGGAGGATGTCGTGATCGCGGAGACCGCGCGGTACGCGACGGCACTCGACGCGCTCGGCGTGTCGCTGCGCGCGATCGTGATCAACGCGGCTCGCCGCGATGCGGACGAGGCGGCGCTGCGAGCGATCGCGCCGAGTGTCGAGCGATGGACCGTGCCGCTGCTCCTCGATGCGCCGATGGGCATCGACGCCATCGAGCAATGGGGGCTGTCGCTGGCGTCGCGGGGAAAAAGGAGACGCGCCGCGGTGCCTGCTCGCGGCGCATCGCGCGCACAGGGCTCGTCTCGCGATGCGAGGCGCGCGCTTCGCCGGCCGCTGCTCATCGTCGCGGGGAAGGGCGGCGTCGGGAAGACGACGGTCGCCTGCGCGCTGGCGATCGATGCGGCGGCGGAGGGGAGCACGCTGATCGTGTCGACCGATCCAGCGCCCTCCTTGGGCGACGCGCTCGACCAGGTGATCGGCGAGAGCGAGCGAGCGGTCGCCGGAGTGCCCGGACTGACGGCGCGCGAACTCGATGCGTCGGAGGCGTTCCGGCGTTTTCGCGAATCGTACGGCGAGCGCGTCGATGCGCTCTTCGATTCGCTACTGGGCGGCGCCGACGCGGCGGCGGACCGGCGCATCGTGCACGATCTGATGGCGCTTGCCCCGCCCGGCATCGACGAGGTGTACGCGCTGGCCACGCTCGGCGAAACGCTGGCCGAAGGGCGTTTCGCTTCACTGATCGTCGATCCTGCGCCGACGGGACATCTACTCCGGCTGCTCGACATGCCGGAGATCGCGATGGACTGGACCCACCGGCTCCTGCGGCTCATCCTCAAGTACAAGGACGTGGTACAGCTGGGAGAAACGGGATCGGAATTGCTCGGCTTCGCGAAGCGCACGCGCGGCCTGCGCGAGCTGTTAGCGGATCCGACGCGAGCCGGAATCGTGATCGTCTCGCTCGATGAGCCGCTGGTGCGCGGCGAGACGCTCCGCTTGAGCGCGGCGCTGGCCGCGCGGGGTCTAGCCACGACCGGGCTGATCTGGAATCGCGCGACCGATGCGGCGCGGGCGAGCGAAGGTGGGCAGTGGATGGCGCCCGCACTGGAGCCGCCGCCGCGTGCGGCCGCGCGATTGCGGGAATGGGCAGACTCGTGGACGAGAATCGATGGCTGACGCACGGAGCGCGATCGTGTACGTGTACGGCGTCGTGGCCGCGTCGTTCGACGCCGCCTCGGCGCCGGCGGGCATCGACGGCGCCGCCGTGGAGCTCGTGCGCGAGGGAGACGTGTCCGCGGTCGTGTCGCGCGTCGACGCCGATATCTTCGCGCCCGACTTGATCGAGCACCGCGTGACCGATCTGGATTGGCTCGGGCCGCGCGCGCGTGCGCACGATGAGATATTGACCTGGGTGAGCGATCGCGGGCCCGTCGTTCCCTTTCCGATGTTCGCGTTGTTCAGCGATCATGAACGTGTGGGCGAAGCGTTGCGCGCCCGAGGGGAGGAATTGCGAGCCACGCTGGCGCGCATTGCGGGCGCGCGGGAGTTCGGGGTACGCGTCTTTCGAATCACGCGAGAGTTGGAGGAGCACATGGGCGAGCTCAGCGCGCGAGTGGCCGAGCTGGAAAAGGCCGCGCGCGCGGCAACGCCGGGCCAGCGCTATCTCCTCGAGCGCAAGTTGGAAAAAGAGCGCGCGACCGAAGCGCGACAAGTGTCCGCCGATATCGCGCGCCAGACGCTGGACGCGCTGGCTGAACACGCACGCGCCTCGGCGACCGAGCCGCCGCCGCGCAGCGAGTCGCGCGCGGGCGGCGCGATCTTGAACGCCTTCTTTCTCGTGAGCGACGACGCAGCCGCCGGCTTCCGTGGCGCGGTCGGCGAGCTCTCAGCGCGACTGTCGCCAAAGGGATTTCGCTTCGAGTTCACCGGGCCCTGGCCCGCGTATCATTTCGCCGGAGATCGCGCATGACGGGTGGGGCCATCTTCGATCCGGGCGAAAGCGACGAGCAACTCGTACTGGCCGATCTGCTCAACCACGTGCTCGATCGCGGCGTGGTCATCACGGGTGAGGTCACGATCTCTGTGGCCGACATCGATCTCGTGAAAGTAGGTCTGTCGCTCATGATCGCCGCGGTGGAGACGACGGAAGTCGTGCAGCGGCGCGCCCTCTTGAAGCGCCAACAGAATGCCGACGTATCTCTACTGCCTCGTCGACCCTGACGCCGAGCTGGCGCTCGACGATCTGGTGGGGATCGACGGCGGGGCGGTGCGACTGCTCCGCACGCCCCCGGTCGCCGCGCTCGTCAGTGACGTTGGCGAGGGAGGCGTTGCGCCGACGGCAGAGCGTGCTCGGATCCACGACGCCGTCGTGCGCCGGGCGATGGCGGCGACGACGCCGTTGCCGGCACGGTTCGGCCAATTGTTTGCGG
>JALZAE010000053.1 GCA_030948535.1 Gemmatimonadota bacterium
GCGCGGGGCCGCGCTTCGACGAAGCACGACTCCCGCGCGAGTGCCCCAGGCCTGACGGAGCAACGTTCGACACCACATGCCGCTGCTGCCTTCGGGGCCCTGACGGAGTTAGCGGGCGAACGCCCTCCGGGACCTGGGACAACAGTAAACTAAGCGCGGTGCCAGACTCCGACAACGGGTCGCGGCACTACTCAACGCCGCATCTCCTCCAGCACCTGCGCGACGATCTCCGCCGCGCGCTTCACGTCGGTCGCGTCGACATCCAGGTGCATCACCGCGCGCAATCGCGTGGTGGTCCAGGCGCTGATGAGCACTCCTCGCTCCTTCGCGCGCGCGGCGATCTCGATGCTCGTCGCGCCGTGCGGAAGGTCCAGCATGACGATGTTCGTGTCGGGCGCCACGACCGTCACGCCACCGGCGCCGGCGACGAGCGCGGCGAACTCTTTCGCGCGCGCATGATCGTCAGCGATTCGGGGGAGATGGTGCTCGATGCCGTGCAACGCGGCCGCGGCGAGAACGCCGGACTGGCGCATGCCGCCGCCAAATCGCTTGCGCGCAACCCACGCCGCCGCCATGGCGTCGCGCGTGCCGGCGAGCGCCGCGCCGACCGGCGCGCCGAGTCCTTTGGCGAAGGAGACCATCACCGTGTCTCCGCAGGCAGAGAAATCGGCGAGCGATGTTCCCGTCGCCGCGGTGGCATTCCACAAGCGCGCGCCGTCGAGGTGGACCGCGAGCCTCCGCTCGTGCGCGATGTCGCGTAGCTCCGCGAGCGCGGCGAGCGACGTCACTTTTCCACCGGCGCCATTGTGCGTGTTCTCGATCGCGAGCACGCTCTGCTGCGGAAAATGGATGGACGGCATACGGAAGGCGGCGCGCAGCGCGCTGGCATCGAACACCGGCCCGCTGCCACGCAGTGCGCGAAGCTGCAATCCAGCGAGCGATGCGGAGCCGGCCATCTCTTGGTGGACGATGTGCGCGTCAGCGTCGACGAGGAGCTCAGTGCCGGGCCGCCCGAGGACCATGAGCGCGGTGAGATTCGCCATCGTGCCGGTGGGAAAAAAGAGCGCGCTCTCCTTCCCCAGCAACTCGGCCGTCTTTGCCTGCAGGCGCATCACGGTGGGGTCGCCGTCGAGCACGTCATCACCGACTTCGGCTTCTGCCATGGCGCGCCGCATGGCGGCGGTAGGCTTGGTGACGGTGTCGCTGCGGAGGTCTAGCACGGAGAGGCGGGGGGGTGTGGGGTGGGGGGTGTGGGGTGTGGTTCGGACAAGAATGTTCGCTCCAACAACACCCTACTCGCTACAGCCAATACCCCTACACCCCGCACCCTACACTACGGTTTCTTCCTCACGTCTACCGTCGGCGTCCGCACCAACACGGTGTCCTTCTTCACCTGGACCCTGGGCACCACGACCGAGTGCGTGTCGGTGCCGACGGTCACCTTCGGCGGATGCAAGGTGTCGGTCACCGTTCCGACGACCGGTTTCTGGACAACGACGTCGCCGTTGTCGGTCTTCGAGCACCCGGCAAACGCCAAGGCACTTCCCAACGCCATCGCTGTCGCGATCCTTTTCATCTGGGCCCCCGAGAAAGGGTACGGGCGCTGATAAAGCAAGCGAAGTGCCAGGAAGTCGGACGTCAGATGTAGGATGTCAGATGTCAGTGATTGCGCCGCGGGGCGCGGTCGCTTGTCAGCTCACGTTGACGTCTGACATTTGACATCTCGGGTCTGACATCTTCGAACGCCGACCACTCGCAACCGCTCTCGCGCGCCTACCCAAAGTCCTCGCGCTGTTGTCTTCGCACCCTGCGCAACTCGTAGACCTGCCCTATCTCTCCTCCAATGATGAAGATCAGCGCGGCGTAGTAGGTCCAGAAGACGATGATGATCAGCGCGGCGAGGGTGCCCGAGTACAGGCTGCTCGGATTGAAGGAGCGCACATACGCCGTGAAGACCTGTTTGGCCAGCTCGAACAGCGCACCGGTGACGAACGCGGCGAGCGCGGCGGAACGCCAGCGAATCCGTCGCTTGGGCAGGTACTTATACAGCGAATAGAACATGAGCATGATCACGAGCGATGCGACCATGCGGCCGAAGAAGTATTCGACCGAGCCCATCGTCTCTTTGCGAATGCCATAGGCGACGAGCACCCCGACGCCACGCGTCGTCGCCACGCTCAAGTAGGCGCTGAGCGTCGTGTACGCAACGAAGAGCAGCGTGCCGACGACGGTGATCTTCACGTCGAAGATCTTTCCTTCGATGATGCCGCGCTCCTGATCGATGTCGAACACGTGCTGGAGCACCGTGCGAAGCGAGCCGAAGAGGCGCGTGGAAAACCAGATGAATCCGATGAGCCCGAACACGCCGACGCTACCGCGCGACGTGATGATGTCGTTCAGGATCTTATGGACGGGTGAGTCGGCGGTCTCGGCGTGCGGCGGGAGGAACTGGTCGATGAAGAGCCAGAGCTCGGCCGAAGACTCCGTGGGCTTGAGATTGAGGAGATAGCCCAACCCCGAGAGGAGAAGCAACAGGAACGGCACGGCGGCCAGGAGGATGTTGAACGCGATCCCCCCGGCGAGAAAAAAGATGTTATCGTCGCCGCTGTTGTCCCAGACGTGCGTCGCGTAGTCACGGACGGCCCACCACGCGCGGAGCGTGAATGGCCGGACGCTCACGCGACCCCGACGCTCCGGGTCGCGTGCCTCGGCGCCCTCAGGCGCCGGTGCCGTCGACGTCGTCGTCGGTCGACTCAGCGCTGGCCGCGACAGGACGGCCGCCGGCCGCGCCGCGCGGGCGATGCGCGACATCGGCGCCGGCACGATACGCGGCCTTCGTCTCGGCGATGCGGCGCTCCAGCTCATCGCGTGCCTGCTGCGCAGCCTCGCGGCCGGCGCGAATCGCCTCGGTCGCTTGCGACTTCTTCAGCTCGATCGCCTGGCGCGCCGATTCGATGCGCTCCTCAACGGCATGGCGCGCGTGCTGATACTTGTCGTTGACGTTGTCGGCAATCTCTTCGGCGGCATCCTGCGCCGCGGTTTTGGCGCGCCGCGCTTCACGCGCGATCTTCCGCCGCGTCTCCACGCCAGAGTCGGGCGCGAAGAGGAGCGCAATGCCGGCGCCGATGGCGAGTCCGATAAGAAAGGAGCTCGCGTTGCCGCCGTCCTTCTCGATGACGACATACCGCTCGTCGTCGTAGTCCTCGTCGTGATACCGCATTCCGGATCTCCTGGAGCGCGTCAGCGTCCTTTCGGCCTGCTCTTTCCCTTGTCGGCAACTTTCGCTTTCACCGGCGCCGCGGCGGCGGCCTTCGGAACGCCGTCGGACCGGCCAATTTCGGCCGGCGCGACACCGTGCCCGCCACCGCCGTTCAATACTAATGCAAGCTCCGAGCGCACGTCCCGCTCGGACATGCCCAACACCTTGGCCGCCCGCTCGACATCCCCACCCGTCATCGCGACGGTCTTGAGCACCAACTGCCGGCGTGTATCAGCAAGCGTCGAGCCGACGGCGACAGACATCGGTGCCTGGAACTCCCCGGTATTGCGGAGATGGCGTGGCATGACGTCGACGGCGCTGATGATCGTCGCCCGCGACATGATCACCGCACGCTCCACGGCGTTCTTGAGCTCGCGCACGTTGCCCGGCCAGTTGTACGACAGGATCCAATCCCAGGCGGAATCGTCGAACCCGGTGAACTGCTTTCCGTTCTGCGATGAGAAGCGCGCCAGAAATTCGTTGGCCAGCAGTTTGATGTCCCCGATGCGCTCGCGCAGCGGCGGCAGGTAGAGCTCGACGACCGCGAGCCTGTAGTACAGGTCGTCCCGGAGCTCACCCTCGGCGAGCGCCTTCTGCAAATCGCGATTGGTCGCCGCGACAACGCGGATGTCGACCGCGATCTCTTTCTTGCCACCGAGTCGCCGTACCGTGCGCGACTCGAGTGCGCGCAGCAGCTTCACCTGAATGTCGGGCGGCATCTCGGCCACTTCGTCCAGAAAGAGGGTGCCGCCGTCGGCCATCTCGAACGCGCCCGCCTTCTCGTTGGTCGAACCTGTAAAAGCGCCCTTCTCGTGGCCGAACAGCTCGTTCTCGAGAATGTCCTTGGGTAGCGCGGCGCAGTTCAGCGCGAGGATCGGACCCTTGGCGCGGTCACTCTTGTTGTGGATCGCGCGTGCGACGAGCTCTTTGCCCGTGCCCGACTCGCCGAGGATGAGCACGCTCGCCGACGATGGCGCGACGGCGTCGATCACCTGATAGACGGAGCGCATGGACTCCGACTGTCCCGTGAGATCGCCGTAGTGCGTCAGATTCTCGAGCTGCGAGGCGAGGGCGCGGTTCGTCTGCTTGACGTTGTACTTGTCGACCGCCTTGGGGATCAGCGCCTTGAGGCGATTGAGCTTGTCGGCGTTGAGCGGCTTCTCGATGTAGTCGTAGGCGCCCTCGCGCATCGCCTGCACGGCGCTGTCGACCGTCGCCTGGCCGGTAATGATGATGCACTCGGTGTTGATGCTGCGCTGCTGGAGCTCGCGAAGCAGCGCGAGGCCATCGATCTTGGGCATCTTGAGATCGGCGAGCACGACACCATAGGTGTCGGCGAGCAGCCGGTCGAGCGCCTTCTGCCCGTCGACAGCGACGTCCACTTCGTACCCCTCGCCGGCGAGGATCGCGCTCAACCCTTCCGCGATTGCGCGCTCATCGTCGGCGATGAGAATCTTTGCTGCCTTCATAGGCTCCAGTGGCTCGTCGATCGTGAGCTAGAGATCATGTCGTCGAGAAGACAATTTCGGTCTCGCCGCGCGCCGCGACAAGTGCGATGCCCTCACGCTCGGCTATTGCGCGGAGCCCGGGCTCCCACTCGATGCTCTCCCCTGACGCTGTGGCCAGCGTCACGCGAATCGCGCTGGCATCGCAGTGCACCTCGCACCGAACCTTTCCGGAGTTCGCGGGGCCGAGCGCGCGGAGCATGCCGGCGGAAAGCAGGGCGCGCACCAGTTCGGACGTCAGCGGGCAGATCGCGGGTCCATTGCCGGCGCGGTGACAGACGACGCTTCCGCCATTTTTCGAGGCGACCGCATCCAGCAGAGTCGTTAGCTGCTCGGCGGTCATCCAAATGTCGACGCGCGTCGAGACCGGACGCGCCAACGCCAGGAGCGCCTCGATCAGCGCGGTGACACGTTCCAGCTCGGTCGCGGCGGATTCGGCGAAGGGCGCGATCTCGGCCGGAGAGATTGCGTCCTTGGCGGCACGCTGCCGCACGACGGCGGTGTTGAGCAGCGCGCCGTTGAGCGGATTCCGAATCTCGTGCGATGCGAGCGTCGCGAGCTCACCCAGGGTCGCCAGCCAAAGCGACGCGATGCGGTCCGAGTCAGTCACTCAGATCCGCGTCGTCCGGCGCCGCGACACCTGGCGCGACGTGATGTTGCGCGACCGGCTTCACGAATCGCTTCACGTGATCCGCGGTGCCACCGACCGCGAGCTGCGTGAACAGGAAGGTGAACTTGTCGTCGTACGCCTTCGCGAGCTTTGCCTTTACATCCGCGGGCAGATCCCAGAAGCGCTTCTTGAACGGGCCGAGCGCCTTCTTGCGGGTCTTGTAAAAGAACTGTTCATCGCTGTCGGCCGGCTTGCGCTCATCCTTCGCGTTCGTGCGCAGCCATTCGTAGATCTCCTGCCGCAGGTCGGCCGGCAGGTTGTCGTAAAGCATGTTCTGAAAATTCGTCGCGAGATGAATCTCCGCCGTCTCGGTGCGCGGAAAGTTGTGGAACGCGGTGTCGGGCAGCGTCGACGC
>JALZAE010000079.1 GCA_030948535.1 Gemmatimonadota bacterium
GGGACACCCGCCAATGCATGCCCACATCACCGCGAAAATTGTTCGTCGCACGACATCCCCTCGGGTCGTGGAAAAACTCTGTCCAGAACGACTTCGGCATAGTCGTAGAATGTGGGCGGATGAGCAATGCACCTTGGCAACTCGGGCGACTGAAAAACGGTGTCAACTCGTCTCTCAGAGCAGCTTCTTGCTCGTGGGATTGACCGGTTCCGTTGTCGGCAAGTAGTCGGGCTGACACAACTGAGCGCATAACGTCGCTGCGTGCAGCGGCGTATGAGTCGCCGCGCCCGAACGCTACAAGGTATGACCACGCGGAACACGCTCTCGGCGACAAGCGTTATCGCGCACGGTGACACTACACGCTATGCGGTCTCTGCGGGCGATCGACTCCGTCTACCGGCACCCGTCATCGCAGGTGTCCCCTGCGCTCGTCACGCCGTAGGCATGCGGCAGCTTTCGTTGGAAGATCCGGACCGCTCGGGCCGGCAGCCGCATGTCTCGGTCGCTCATAGGCCGGCGTCAAATATCCAAACGCGACCTTCTACGGTGTCTCGATCAGTTCGCACATAGCGACCGATGGCGCGGCGGTCCGGCTCCTCGCTGCTCGTCAGTGCGAGCAACCCGTCGATCTCGTAGACGTGGAACACAGTCCACGCGGTTTTCATCGGGTACACTCTGCGGTCGAGTGGTCCGCCGTGGAAGACGGCGAGCTGCTCATGTTCGGGTGCGCTACCGAGCGCGCGCTGCACGGCACGCTTCTGAAGCCGCGGCATGTCCTGCGAAATAATCTCATCGCGAAGATTGGCGTCGCCCATCGCGCGCGCGGCGTCCTCGAGTTCGCCGATGCGGTAGGACTCTCGGTGCTCGTCCAACCCGAGCTGGCGGAGCAAATCGGCCGGCACCTCGCTCCGCAGCACCACCTGCGCTGCTCGCCACCTTCTGTGGGCTTCGGCCATCTCGTTGTCTTCCATCATAGCGAGATGCAGATTTGGGTCTCGCCCGGACTCTGCCGTATATGGAATACGATCTGACATGCCATGCGTCGCCGACGCGCGAATGATGGCTTGGCTTGCTGTGATCGAGAGCAGCCACGTGCTCGCAGTTGAGGATGACCATTGTTGGCCCGAAGGCGGGTGGGAACAGCGGAAATCCTGTTCGCGCAGCGCGCCAGGTGAGGCCCCTGACACTCAATCAGTTGGTGTTGCATATCCTCTCGCGAAACGCTTTGGCTCCGAGCCGCCCGTCGGCGAGCACTCGGTCTCAGCGATTCACGTCGTGGGCGGCAAGGCGGTCGCCCTCGCGGGACGATGCGCCGTCGCGGGCAATACCGTCCTGTCGGCGTGGCGATGCGCTGCAGGTTAAGCATCTTCAAACGGCACGATGCCACCCGAGCCGGTCTCGAATGTTGCGGGGACTCGCGACGATCGCGCCCGCCACGCTCACTTCTTGTCGGTTGCCTTTTCGGCTTCCTCGCCGCGCTCGACGATATCGCCCGCTGTGAAGAGAATCCGCTTCAACGTCTCTCGCCATTCCGGCTTCTCGCGAAGCAAGAACTCGAGGTCCATGCCGAAGTGCTTCATCTCCTCCTTTTGTGCGTTCTGCATGATGGTCTTGGCGGCCTTATCCTTCTCCAGTGAAATACGCTGCTCGTACCAGCCAATGGCTTGGCCTTCCTCGATGAGCGAGGTGATCATGCGTGCGAACGTGCGCACGCGAGTCGAGAGTTCGGCCGGAGGTTCGTGATACTGATCGAAGGCCATGGGGAAGTTGTCGGGTTGCGGTGGCTGTGCTCGGCGATGCCGCAATCGTTTCGCATGTCTCGCGCCGCGCCGAGGCTTGCCGCGGACCCATTCGTTTTGCCGGGGCATGGCCGGTCGTAGCAGCGCTTGGTTTGCGTCTGGTGTTGGCAGAAGTCTCCCTTGCGCCGTTTGCTGGTTTCTCCAACGCGGTGCCCGCTCGCTGGCGTTGCATTCCTGAGCTGCGACTGGCCCGCACCGCGCGGCCGTTCGTTTCAACTCAACCGAGTGTCGCTAATTGCCGCAGACTCCACACGTCGAGCGCCATTTTACGGCGGGCGAGCGCGTCCGGGATATCGTGATCGGCATGTCCGACGGGTTGACGGTGCCGTTCGCGCTCGCGGCCGGCTTGTCCGGCGCCGTCGCGTCGTCGCGCATTGTCGTGACCGCGGGACTCGCAGAAGTCGCGGCAGGATCCATCGCGATGGGACTGGGCGGTTACCTCGCGGCGCGTAGCGACGCGGAGCACTACGCGAGCGAGTTGCGCCGCGAAGAGCAAGAAATTCGTGATGTTCCCGACAACGAGGCTGCCGAGGTAGCCGACCTGCTGACCGGCTATGGCCTCGGTCCCGCCGATGCGGCGTCGGTCGTGGCCGCCATGCGTCAACGACCCGTTCAGTGGCGCGACTTCATGATGCGCTTCGAACTCGGACTCGAGGCGCCAGATCCCAAGCGCGCGCTCCGGAGTGCGCTCACCATCGCCCTCTCCTACATCGTGGGCGGCCTCATCCCCCTTGCTCCGTACGCAATCCTCTCGACCGTGCCCGACGCGTTGAAGACCTCCATCGGCGTCACGCTCGCGGCACTGGTCGTCTTTGGTTACGTGAAGGGACGCTTCACTGGCTCTCGACCAGTGCGGAGCGCGCTCCAGACGGCGATCATCGGCGGGATAGCGGCGGCAGCCGCGTTTGCAATCGCCCGGCTTATCGCCTGAACCGACTCATCGAGACAGTGCCTCCGACGAGTGCGCGAGCTGGCGCTCCTCCGCCCCGCCTGACAAGGTAGCGTGGCTTCCGGGGTGGTGCCGATCGACGTCGGTACGGAGTTGCTAGCGGTCGCCGGGTTCGGCGGAATGCAGCTTCTGGCCTATCGGGCCAGCGCGACGATCAGCGCGGCGATCGCCACCACCACCGCGATCGAAGCGCCCGCTACCGACAAGAGCGCGATGCCGCGCCACCGCTCCTCCGATCCCTTGAGCGCCGAGACTGCTTTGCCAACCGGATCCTCCGCGTTCGGCGCTTAGTCTCCAAATAGCGATTGGCGCATCACGCTCTTCGCGGCGCCGACATCCTCCACGGCTTACAGGAAGTGGCGCTGATGGATTCGCTTCCCAAGATCGGGCCCCGGCTCTGATGCGGCAGCGGCGGCGGCCTTGAGCACCGCGTTCTTGATGTCACCGCCGCTGCCCTCGAATCGCCCTGCAAGCGGGTTGAAGTCGACATCGTCCGCGAGCGGCGTCTTCACCGGATGGATTTGGACCCGCCAGATGCGCTCGCGCTCGGCCGCGCCCGGCATCGCGAACAACACGTGCGTTCGATTCACCGCTCGAAGGCGGGATCGAAGTTCGCCGCGACGTTGGTCGCGAAGATGACCACGCCGTTGAAGGCCTCGAGCTCCCGAAGCAGCACGTTCACGACGGTGTTCGATTCGCGCTGATAGCCTTGCTGCGCGCCGCCCAATGAGCGCCGTGCCGCGATCGCATCAGCTTCATCAAAGAAGAGCACCGCGTCCCGCTCGCTCGCCAGTCGAAACACGGCAAGGTGGCCGTGTCGAGCTCGGGCAACCACGACAACCACACATACAACATCTATTGGGCCGAGAAGTATCAGGGACTGCTCACGCGCGACACGCTTCGGAAGACCGACAACTTCGCGGCGTCGGCGAACAAGACCATGGCGAAAAGCCTCCGCGGGCATGACCCGCGCTCCTGCGCTACCGTGGCAACTCGACTTCGAGCCGTCCGGGCGCGTACCGCCAGTGGTGCACCTCGGCGACGATCGACTCGGCGATTTGGCGAGTCTCTGTGATATCGACGTCGCGCTGATCGGTGAGATAGCCTACGTCAGCGCGATCGACGCGACGACGCGAGGGGGCACTTGAGGAAGGAGTGGAGCTTGGCGACCTCACCGACCTCGACCTTGCGCCCGCACCACGGGCACGCCTCCGTTTCTTCGTGGTTGCGCGATAGATGCGCGTGGCGCGGTCGGCGGCGGTCATCTCCCACCGTCCAAGAGAAGGCCGGCGAACACGACGCCGAGGAGAACCAACGCCGCGATCCCGAACGGCGCGAGCACCGCACGCCACGACCACAGGCAAGCCCCGTCCAGTTTTAGCGCGACGAGCGCGACGCCGATAAGCGCGAGGGACGCCAGCGCGCTCCGCACGTAATAGGACTCCCGTTGCGGGGTCACGCGGCACGCTCACGGTCGTCGCTCATCATGGCCTGGGTTGTGTCACGCAATTCGTCCGCAGCCGCCTTGATCTCCGCCGCCGGCACGCCGCGCTCGCGGAGATCCGCCGAGACCTCGATCACACGCGTACCGAACGCGAAGTGGCTCGCGACCTTTGTCGGTCTCATATTCTTGTCGGGCGGGTGTATGCGGGATGGCGGAAGCGGTCGTTCACGCGTCTGGCAAAGGCCTGCAGTTGATCGCGGATGAAGGTGCGCCGTTCGCCGCTGGCTCGGACGAGCTGCGTGGGCTCGCGGCGGCCGCTTGCGATTCGAGCGCAGCCTGAACCGAGAGCGAGCGCGACAGAACGGGTCGTTACACGACGTTTCCCACACCCAATCTCCTCCACTCTCGTGGCCTATTGGCGATCCGTCGAAGGGGCAAGCGCGTGCGGCTTTCCTCTTCACGGACGAGAAACGTGTCTCACCGTTAAGGGCTCGCAAGCCTTTCGAGAAGCGTGAGTCGCCCGCGTTAGCGAGAGAGCGCGACTGGCGGGTTGGACGCCAGTGGCCAGACCATCGGTCGTCGGCATGTGCCTTGCCCCACCGGCTACTACCACTCGTGGGGGTCGCACGTGAACGGCTTGATGGCCTTACTCCAATCACTGGGCGTCGCTTACGCGGGCGGCGTGAACATCTACGCCACGGTAGCGGTACTTGGGCTCGCGCAGCGCTTGGGATGGGTGGGCTCGCTTCCGGGGAGCCTGGGCGTAGTAGCCCATACATGGGTGATCGTGCTCGCGACAACGCTGTACGCAATCGAATTCACGGCGACGTTGGTTCCGGGCATCGCGTCGCTGTGGGATACACTCCACACGTTCATACGCCCGATCGCCGCGACGGTGCTCGCCTTGTCGAGCGTGTGGGGCGACAGCTCTTCGATCGTCGCCG
>JALZAE010000086.1 GCA_030948535.1 Gemmatimonadota bacterium
GCTCTATGGCGAGCTCCTCGCACCATCCGCGAAAGCGGACGACATCGCACGCTACGCGAGGCTCGGGCGGGGTCAGCTGCGGTTTCACGCGCTGCTTCTCACCGCGGCCAACGACGACTTCACTCGCGTGCAAGCAGATGCGCAAGCCGCGGCCGACTCGAGCGCGCAGGCGCTGGCGCTCCTCGGCGCGATTCACGTGCGGGGCCGGCAACAGGGCGGGCGCGGAATCGCGGCGCTCCTCGACAGCGTGCAGCGTCTCGTCCCGG
Source organism: Gemmatimonadota bacterium (assembly GCA_030948535.1). Taxonomy (GTDB): domain Bacteria; phylum Gemmatimonadota; class Gemmatimonadetes; order Gemmatimonadales; family Gemmatimonadaceae; genus JALZAE01. The sequence continues at coordinate 267 of JALZAE010000086.1, forward strand.
AGCAAGACACGATTGCGCGCGCCGAGATCGCTTGCGCGGCCGAGCAGCTCGAGCGCGCGCCGCGTGCGTCGCTCGCGCTCGCGACCGCGGGCCGGTTGGCGGCGGCCGGTGCGTCCGCTCCGCACATCGTGGTTGAATGCCAAATCTTGCGCGTCGCCTCGTACGCACGACTCGTCAAGCTCGACTCGGCGGCGCTGGCGTTCACCGACGCCTTGGCGCTCGCCAACGTACTTCGCGATTCGTCGCTGTTGGCGACGCTCTATCTCATCCGCGGCATCAGCTCGCGCATCATCGGGCAGAGCGAGTTTGCGCTGAGCGATCTGCACCGAGCGATGCGCGCCGCTCGTTCGTCGGCGGATTCGTCGAACATCGCGTTCCTCGGCTACCACCTCGGCGTGCTCTCGCTCTCGTTCGGCGACCGCTACGTCGCGGAGCGATACGCGAAGCAAGCGTCGGCGAGTTTCACGAGGGCGGGTGACTACCTCGGTCTCGCGTACATGCGCTCGCTCGAGGCGGATCTCGCGATGCGGCACGGCGATCTCGCCGGTGCGCGGCGGCTCTACCTTAGCGGACTGCGCTGGGCCGACCGGCAGGCCGATCTGCCGGTCGCCGTCAACATGCTAGCAGGCCTTGCGAGCGTGGAGTTGAAAGAGTCGCAATGGGACGCCGCGCTCGGGCATCTCGATTCGGCGTATGCGCTCACGAAGTCGTACACCTCGAGCGCAACCAAGCCGTCGTTCGACCACCTTCGCGCGTACATCGCGCGCGAGCGCGGTGATCTCGTGCGGGCCGAGCGCGGCTTTCGCGCGTGGATCGCCCTCATCCAGCCCTTTCAGAACGAGCTCCGCCATGGGGCGCGCATCAGTCTCGCCGAGGTATTGCTCGCGCGAGGCGATCTCCGCGCGGCGGAAGAGGAGATGATCGCCGCGACGGCGGACCTCGATCGCTATCGGGCGACGCTGAGCGACGATCAGATGCGACTGCACGCGGTCGATCGCTCGAACGAACTGGGCGGCGGCAATGATGAGGCCGATGCGATCATCGCCGCGTCGGCGCTGGCGGGTCACACGCGAGTCGCGTTCGAGCTCGCCGAGCGGCGACGGGCACGGACGCTGCTCGACAAGCTCCTACAGGCTGACGTGATCGCGCGTGGCGGCAGCGCGAGAGCAGCGCTGCGACCCAGTAGACGTGGCGACGTTGCGACATTGGATTCGCTCATCGCCGCGATGCCGGACGAGCGCACCGCCATCGTCGAATTCGTCTCGGTCGCCGGCCGGCCGTCGGCGGCACTCGTCATCACGAAGGCAGGCGCACGCGCGTATCCCGTCGCCCCGATCGATTCGGTCCGCGGGATGGTCGGCCGATTTGTCACGCTGCTCGAGTCGGGCAATGCGGGGGGCGCGCTCGCCGGCCGACTTGGGAAAGCGCTGCTCGCGGCTCCGCTGTCTGAGCTTCCGTCGAGTGTCGACCGGCTGGTCATCGTGCCCGATGATGCGCTGCAGCGCTTGCCGTGGAGCGCCATCGTCACGAGCGATGGTAAGGCGCTCATCGAGCGGTACGCCGTATCGACGGTTCCGTCGGCAACGGTGCTGATGCGGCTGTGGCGCCACCGACGGGAGTCGGTTGGACGCGGCATCCTCGCATTTGGCGATCCGGATGTGGCGGCGATTCCTCCGGCCGGCGTGATTCAGACAAGCGGCGACGATCGCGTCTCGCGCGCGCCCGCGCGGCTCCCGCGCCTGCCGGGCTCGGCGGCTGAGGCGCGCTCGGTCAGCGCCTTGGCGGCGCACAGCGTGTTGCGGCTCGGCACGGAGGCGACGGAGTCGTACTTGAAGCGTGCGTCGCTCGACTCATTCGCCGTCGTGCACTTCGCCACGCACGCATTCGTCGACGAGCAGACGGCCACGCGCACCTGGCTCGCGCTGGCGGCGGGCGGTGGCGAAGATGGCTTCGTCGGACCGACGGAGCTGGCCGCACTGTCGCTTCATGCAGATCTCGTCGTGCTCTCGGGCTGCAGCACCGGGCGCGGTGTGCTCGTCACCGGCGAGGGCGTTCAGGGACTGACGACACCGTTGCTCGAGGCGGGAGCGCGCGCCGTGCTGGCGACGCAGTGGGAGGTGACCGACCGCAGCGCGCGCTCGCTCGTCGAGCGCTTCTACGCGGCGCTGTCGCGCGGCCTCGACGTGGGCGATGCGCTTCGAGCGGCGAAGCGCGAAGAAGCATCACGCGGCGCGCCGGCACGCGACTGGGCGGCGTTCACCCTCGTCGGCGACCCGACGGTACGACCCGCTCTCGATCGCGCCCGATGATTCCTAGCGCGCGCGAACGATGAATCGCGTAGGAGTCATGCGAGTCTCGGAGCCATCGGTCCGCGACGCCGTCACGCTCCACACGTAAGGCTGCTCCGCGACGAGTTTCGCGCCCGGCGGCGCGCTCGCCGTCGTGTCGTGCGTGACGAGATGAACACGCACCTCCCCGAGCGTGTCGGTGACCTCGAGTGTGTAGGAGGCGGCGCCGGCTATCGAATGCCACGTATACTCGCGAGCGATCACCGCATCGACCTCGCCGCTCGGAGCAACGAGCTGGCCCGCACCGGCCCCGCCGCGCACCACGTCGCGTGACGCGCTCCATGGCGCGCTCCATGGCGCGCGCCATAACAGCGCGCCGCCAACCGCGACGACGAGGGCGGCGGCAATGGCCCATCGCTGCGGCGAGACGCGCTGGCGCGCGTCGCGCCCGACACCGCGCAACGCACGCAGCAGCTCGAACTCTTGCCGGCATCGCTCGCACCCCATGACGTGATCGAGCGTGCGGAGGCGGAGCTGCTCCTCGCCGCGCTGTTCCACCAGTTCAGCGATGGTTTCCGGCGCCGGGCACGAGGCTCGCTCGTCGTCGCGCTCGGCGAGCGCGCGGCGGTAGGCGTGCTGGAGCGTCGCGTCATCGATCATGAGATACTCGCCGCGCTGATCCCGCGCGCACCAAGAGCCGCGCGCAAGTCGGACAATCCGCGATAGAGCAGATTGCGTGTCTTGGCCTCCGACCATCCAAGCACGGCGCTGATCTCCTCTCGCGTATACCCGGTGAGATACATCCGAACGATCGGACGGCGCGATTCGATCAACGCCTCGACGGCCCGCCACACCTCGGCCGCGAGCTCGGCATGCTCGATCGCGCTGTCGGCCGCTTCCACGGCGCTGACGCTTGCGGAGTCGCTCACGATGTCCTCGAGGCTGTCTTCGCGACGGGCACGCCGGCGCCGGAGCAGGTCCAGCGCCGCCGATGATGCCGTCTGGTATACGTAAGACGAGCTCAACTCGCGGATTTTCTCACTCTCCGGCCGGGCATGCCACAGCCGCAGCCGGACTTCCTGCATGACTTCGTCGACGTCCGCATCCGAGAGTCCGTGCCGCCACCCGATGCGGCGCACGAGAGCGGAGTACCGCGCGAGAAGCGCGTCGAGTGCGGCGGACGCCGGGTCGTGAGGGGACAAAGGGCAGACGTCAGATGTCAGATGTTAAATGTCAGTCGGGCAGGTCGGCGTACTGCCGGCCTGCAACCGACCCAATGGCCCAGTGCCGATCTACTCCCAACCGATTGGCGAATTATTGCCGGCCTACTGTTTGGCGAACGGCCCGGTTTAGTCCGCGCGCTAGATGTCGAAGGCGAGCTGAGTCGACGGCCTCAGGGTACTCGAGTGCACATCAAATGGGCCCACCACACCATCTTGTCTCGCGGCGGTGAGGCGGCCGCGGAACCGCGTGCGAGTGAGGGCGGCGCCGACGGCCTTGAGGGCGAGCACGGGGGTATTGCACTGCTCGCTGATGTGCGCGAGCACAACGTCGTGGAGATGGCGGTGGACGCACTCGCGCGCGGCTTCGGCGCTCGCGGCATTGCTCAGATGGCCGCTGCGCCCGGCGATGCGCCGCTGGACGAAGATGGGATACGGTCCCTCGCGCAACATCAGATCGTCGTGATTCGCCTCGAGCACGAGCAGGTCCAGATGCGTGAACGCGTCGCGCACGTTGCCGGTCATCATCCCGAGGTCGTACGCGATGCCGGCGCGCGCTCCACTCGCGACGGACGTCGCGATCAATGCCACCGGCTCCGCCGCATCGTGCGAGCAACGCACTGTGCGCAATTCCACATGCGTGAAGGAGAGCGTCGCCCCGGCATCGAACGTGTGCACGCCAATCTCCGCCAGCGATGCATCCGCCGCGACCGTGCCTGTGGACGCGTAGACATCCCATCCCCATCGGCGCGACGCGGCGGCAACGCCGCGCGCGTGATCGGCGTGCTCGTGCGTCACGATCAACGCTTCGATGCATTCTGGTGCGGTGCCGGTCGCTTCCAAGCGCCGAGCGAGCTCCGTGGGAGAGAAGCCGCAGTCGATCAGTAGTCGCGACTCGCCGCACTCGACGAGCACGGCGTTCCCGCGGCTGCCGCTGCCGAGCATCCAGATCCTCACGCCCCAAGCTCCGCGCGCCGCGCGTGCGCCGCGGCAAGCTGCGCACGCGCGCGTGCGCCCAGCGTGACGCCGCGACGCGACATCGCTCGTTCCGTCGTCTGCATGAACTTGTCGAGCCGGTAGTCGGTCAACTGCTCGCCCTCGCCCCACGAGAATGGTGGAACGTACTTCGGTGGCATGGTGCTGCCATAGATGTTGCTCCCCGCGGCGATCACGGAGCCAGTGGTGAGGCGCAATCCGATGCCCGTCTTCACGTGATCGCCGAAGAGCGTGCCGAGCTTGATCAAGCCCGTGTCGCGCATGCCGTCGGGTGTCCACATCGTCACGGTGCCGTAGGTGTTCTTGAGGTTGCTCGTCACCGTGCTCGCGCCGAGGTTCACCCATCGTCCAAGATACGAGTGGCCCACGAATCCTTCGTGTCCCTTGTTCGCCTGGCCGAGCACGATCGACTCGCTGATCTCTCCGCGAATGTGACTGCCGGCGCCGATCGAGCAGCCGGACACGCGATCGCCGAGGATTGTGGCGCCGGCGTCGATGAAGCAGGGCCCGACGACGCGGGTGAAAGCGCGCACGGCCGCGCCGCGCCGCACGAGGATCGGGCCCGCCGTCGCATCGAGCACGACATACGGCTCGATCGTCGCGCCCTGCTCGAGGTACACGGCGTGCTCGCCGAAGCGCACGATGTCGTCGCGGTGTTGGCAGTCGAGTAACGGCCCGGCCACGGCGATGTCGTCACGCAGCTGGTCGGTGAGGGACGCGATGACGCTCCACGGCGCGTCCACCCATCGTCCCGCGACGTCGACGACGCTATCGGGGGACATAGGAAGCCATGTCGCTGCTTCTTCGACGCGGCTGATGGGCATCTCCGACGCAACATGGAGCGCGGCGACCTTTCCGCTGCACTGCCACGCGCCGCCCGTCCTGCCTACGGAAGCGCGCCAGCCGAGCGGCGGCACGCAGCGGGAGTTGACGACGACGGAGCCCGCGGGAACCACGCCGGTCGCGGCGGCGGGAGCGTCCGTCTCCTCGAAGTCCTTCAGGTGCGGCGCGCCGATGAAGCCCGCGGCGCGCACGCCGAACGCCTGCTCCCAGCGCTCCCGGATCAACATGATGCCGGCGCGTAGCTCGCCACACGGCCGCGTCAGCGCGAATGGCTCGAAGCCGCGCGCGATGCGGTCGTCGTAGAGATAGAGCGCGGTCATAGCGAGCGCCTCACCGGTCGCGCACCTGCGCCGGAAGGGCGTCGAGGAGGGTCTTTAAATCCGCCGCGCGGTCGGTCGTCGTCACGAGCGTGAGCCCATCGCGCGCGACGACGACCAGATCGCTTACACCGAAGAGCACGACCGTCGCTCCATCGGCGTGCACGACGTTGTCG
>JALZAE010000117.1 GCA_030948535.1 Gemmatimonadota bacterium
TCACCGCAGGCGCCGCAAGTGCCGCAGTCTGCACCGCCCGCGCACGCACCGAACGAAGCCTTCGCCTTTCCCGGATCGGCTGTGCCGCTCGCCGTACCCTTTCAGCCGCCGGCGATGCCACAGATGCCGCAGGCGCCGAAGCCGCCGGAGGTCCCCGCTCCGCAGCCGGCGTCAATGGTTCCGGTGATCGTGGGCGTCAGCGCGCTCGTCATTGCGGTGATCGCGCTCGTCGTGCTGGTCGTGCTGCGGAAATAACCTCACGCGCGCGGCCGAAGCACGATCACCAGCTCCAGCTGCACATTGGTGAACTCGGACGGCACATAGGCCGCGAGATTTCGCGCGCGCACCACGGCGTCCCACGCCTCGCCGCTCTTCCCCAACAAGAAGTAGTGGTAGTTCGACTTCACCGGCACCGCGCTCGGCGGGTTCGGCACGTGGGTGAGCGACACGCCGCTCAGCGCCTGCCTCACGAGTTTGTCGAGATGATCGGCCGCGCTCACCTTGAGCAGATGCGGCGCGCGCTTGAGCAGGTCATCGGCTTTCATGTCCGCGCTCACCGCGAGATACAGCTGCGGCGCGGCGAGGTAGCGGTCTTCGTCGACGGCCGTGGCCTGGATCGTCGGGCGAATCTCGCGCAGCGGCAACGACACGCACGTCGATGGAACGACGGTCTCGAGCAGATCGCGCAGAATGGTGTCGAGCTGCCCGAAGCAGACGGCGAGCTCGGCGTGATCGTACGTGGGCAGATCGCGCGGATGCACGGTCGACGAGAACGTCGTCAGCGCGCCGGCCAACGCCAGCATCGCGCCGTACAGCTCGGATGGATGGCCGCGCCTCGTTTCGTAGATGTGCCGCAGCTGCGGAAAGTGCGTGTTGATGGTGTAGAGCAGCCAGAAATTCGCGACGTCGGTGATGCCGAAATCCGCCAAACTTTGATTGCGCTGACGCCGTCCGCCCGAGAGAGTCGAGCTCTTCGCCGAGAGAATCTCGATCAGCTGTCGATTGATGGTCAGCAGATGCGCGCTGGCGGCGATGTCGAGCAGTGGCGGAATGAACCGCGGGTCAAGGGAGAACTCACCGCTCGACGCACGCCGAACGCGCGCGACGCGCAGCGCCGAGCTTCCCTCGGCGACCTCCGATTGCGCGAGCAGGCGCACGTTCTTCTGCGCGACCTGGATCGGCTTCTCGCCCATGCCGGTGTTCTCGTCGCGACGCGTCACGACCTCGACGCGGTAGCGTGTGTCGCGCGCCGATTGCGGCGCCGACACGTTGTGACCGCCCGGATGGTATTCCGGCACCGCGAGAAAGATGTCGATCGCCTGCACGTCCTGCTCCCACAATCCCTCGAGCATTTTCGGCGGCGGAAGCGGATCCGGCGCGGGCATGTCGAAGAGAAGACCGTCGGGAAAAATTCCTGACGCCACGGAGAGCGCGAGCATCCCGCCGGCGAGCGCCTCGTGATCGATCTCGAGGCGGGAAAATCCCCACGGACAAAATGTCAACGAGGAGAGCTGAAACTCGAGGAGATCCTCGAGAAAACGATCTTGCGTCTGCAGGTGCTGCGGACTGAGCATCACGCCCTTGGTCCACAACACCGGCTGCATCTGTCGCATCGGTCTCCTAGTTCTTCGAGTGCATCGTGCGCCCAATTCTGCGCGAGCGATGCACCATAGTCAACGCGACTCGACATTGCGATCCGTCGCCTGCACCTTGCGATGAGCGGACGACCGTCGCGTTTGCTCACCCTCCATCACGTCACGCGCCTTCATGATCGTTCCCCTCAGCCGTCCCCTTCCATTCATCGATGCGAGCGCGCCTCGGCTCGCCGAGCTTCGCGCACTGTTGGCGCGGCTCGGCTACACCGAGCAGGCGGCGTGGGAGCGCATGGGCTGCGAGCCGGTCGGCGTCTATCGCAACCCGGTCGACGATGGCCGCGAGCCGATGCAGCTCAACGACGCGCTGGACTTGTGCATCCGCATGTTCATGGACGGCGAGCCGTTTCCGCGCGAGCGCGCGGCCGAGCTGATCGGCGGCGACGCCATCGCGCTGCTCGCGTCCATCGGCCTCCTCGAAACGGTGCCCGACGACGACACAAAAATTCGCGCGATGGTCCAGCTCTATCCGACGCAGAATCTCTACATCGTCTCCGACCGCCACTTCGACGGGCGCGTGTCGTCAGAGGTCGTGACGACCGACGTCGTCTATCCGGCGATCACTTGGACGGTAGCGCGCTACCTCGAGGCGCTTCCACGTCGCTCGTTCGGCAACGTACTCGAGATGTGCGGCGGGACCGGCATCGCCGCGCTCGTGCTGTCGCCGACCGCGGAGCGCGTGTGGAGCTCCGACATCACCCAGCGCTCGACCGACTTCGCGGAACTCAATGCGCGATTGAACGCGATCGGCAATCTCACGGCGGTCGCCGGGGACATGTACGAGCCGGTCGCTGGACTGCAATTCGATCTGATCGCGGCGCACCCGCCGTACGTGCCGTCGCTCGAGCGCAAACTCATTTTCCGCGACGGCGGCACGGCCGGAGAAGAGATCACGCAGCGTGTCGTCGCCGAGTCGCCGCCGTACCTGGCCCCCGGCGGCCGGCTCTACTGCACGTGCATGGGATCCGATCGCGTCGACGCGCCCTTCGAGCAGCGCATTCGCGACTGGCTCGGCGACGCCGGCGCTGACTGCGACGTTTTCTTCTTTCAGATGCAGGCGCACGACCCGCTCGTGTACTA
>JALZAE010000121.1 GCA_030948535.1 Gemmatimonadota bacterium
CCGCGGGCGCGAGCGCCGCGCGGAACGCGTCACCTGGCCGCTCGGGTTGGCGGCGCGTTGGATCGTCGTATAGCGGGCGCTCAGGCGGGCGCGGCACTGCCTGATGCGCTTGGGGCGCGAACGCCGCCGCATCACCTTCCCGCAGCAGCGCATCGCGAAAGAGGTTCGCGTTGTCCCAGCGATCCTCCGGCTTCTTCGCGATGGCGCGATCGATGGCGACCGCGAGCGCGCCGGGCGCATCGTGACGGCGCTCGCGCACCGGACGCGGGGTCTCGCTGATGTGCTTCATCATCATCCCGGGCGTGTTCGCCGAGATGAACGGCAGCTCCCCCGCCAGCATCTGGTAGCCGACGATGCCTAACGAGTAGATGTCCGACCGCCCGTCCGCATCGCGCTCCCCGAGTGCTTGTTCGGGGCTCATGTAGGCCGGCGTGCCGACGGCGATGCCGGTAACGGTGAGGCGCTGTCCCTCCTCCGCCGCGCGGGCGATGCCGAAGTCGGTGACCATCGCGCGCTCGGTCGCGCCGTCGAGCAGGATGTTGTCGGGCTTGATGTCGCGATGGACGACGCCGCGCGAGTGCGCGTACGCCAGCGCGTCGGCGACCTCGGCGAGCACGCGACGACAGAAGTCGATCGACGGACGCGGGTCGCGGCCGAGGCGAGTGGCGAGGCTCTCCCCTTCGACGAGCGCCATGACGAAATAGACGAGGCCATCCTTTTCGTCGACCGTGTAGATCGGCACGATGTTCGGATGGCTCAGCTGCGCGGACGTCTCGGCCTCGCGCAGAAAGCGGCGCTTGACGTCGGTGCGGAAAGCGAGCTCGGGCGGGAGCACCTTGATCGCGACCTTTCGGCGGAGACGCACGTCGCTGGCGCGATACACGAGCGCCATCCCGCCGCGACCGATCTCGGTATCGACGTCGTATCGGTCGCCGACCGCCGCGACCACGCGGTCGCGCATCGGGTCGGTCACCGGTCTACCTGGTCTCGCGCCGTGCCGACTCGCGCACGACGCGTCCGACTTCGTCGGCGGCAAACACCGCGGCGTCGACCTCGTCGGCCAGCGAGCGCGCCTTCTCGGTGAGCATGGTCACGTGCGCCTGCGGCAGGGCGCTCTGGCCCGCGGTGCGCAGGCGCGCCATGTCGAGGCGCATGTTCTGCAGCGCCATCGCGCAGCTGTCGAGCTTGGCGGCGGCGTCGACGCGCTTGCGCTCGCCGTCGAGCAGGGCGCGCCGCTGCCGCTTGAGCAACGCAAGCTTGCGCACGCGATCCTCGCTGCCCGAGACGTCGAGTGGATTCGCCTTCGCCTCGAGGTCGGTGATCTGTCGCTCGACCTCGCGCGCGGCCTCGCCGCTCGGAACGCGCTCCTCGGTGACGATCGAACGGGCGAGCGATTCCACGCGTTGGTACAACGCTTCGGCGGACGGAATGACTTCAGCGAATCGCGAGCGGTCGCGCTTGCTCAGCGTGTTGACGATGGCGAAGATCTCCGCGCGGTTGGCTTGCGCTTGGCGGACGGTGGTCGAGAAGCGGCCATAGTCCGCGCCGGAGAGCATCGCGCCGGCGGGCGAAGCGTAGCCGGACATTGGCGCGATCGCGGGCATTTCACGCGAGCGCGCCAGTCGCGCGGAGCGGCGGGCGCGTCCCTCCGGCGTCTTATCGAAAATTCCTTTGACGTCGTCGATCGTCTCGGACGCGACGTCCACGAGCTGGCGGTCGCGCGTTTGGCGGAACACGTCGCGCCAATCGTAGCCGGCCGTCCAGAGCTTGGAGTAGGACATCGCCATGCCGATCGTCCACACGGCGGTGACCCAGGTAAAGTTCGGGCCGCCGACCATCGCGACGACGACGATCGCGCCGTTGACGAAGGCGTACTTCCCGAAGCGTCCGCGGAACTGGTGCACGGGCGCGGCGTTCCAGCGGGCGACGTCGTCCGGCGTCGGTCCCGTGGTCTGGCCGGACGGAGCGACCGATGCCGGCACGAACGGGCCGACGCTGGCCAGTGAGTCGACGCCGGGCACCGACTGCACGCCGGTGGTGAGCCGCTCGGCCGTGTAGTTGAGCGGTATCTCACCGCGGAGCGCGAGCACCAGCTCGGCGGCGTTGGCGAAGCGGCGCTCAGGCTCCTTCTCGAGCAGCGTCATGATGATCGCCTCGAGATCGGCTGGAACCTCGGGGCGATGCTGGATGATCGGCGCGGGGCGCTCGGTGAGATGCTTCATCAGCATCGTCGGAGTGTTCGTCGCCTTGAAGGGCAGCTCGCCGGCGAGCATCTGATAGGCGACGATGCCGAGCGCGTAGAGATCGCTGCGCCCATCGATCTCGCGATCACCCGCGGCTTGTTCGGGCGACATGTACGCCGGTGTGCCGATGGCGACGCCGGTCGCGGTGAGTCGCACGTCATTGCCTTCCTGCACGGCGCGCGCGATACCGAAGTCCGTCACCATCGCGCGACTCGTGTCCGCGTCGAGCAAAATGTTGTCGGGCTTGATGTCGCGATGGATCACGCCGCGCGAGCTGGCGAACGCGAGCGCCTCTGCCACTTCGCGGACGATGCGGCGCGTCTCGTCGACGCTCATCCGTCCCTGATCGTGCAGGCGCTTCGCGAGCGTGTCGCCGTCGATGCACGCCATGACGAAGTAGACGAGCCCGTCGCGCTCGTCGACGCTGTAGATCGGAACGATGTTCGGATGGCTCAGCTGCGCGGCAGTCTCGGCCTCGCGCAGAAAGCGCGACTTGATCTCGCCGCGATAGGCGAGCTCCGGCGGCAGGAGCTTGATCGCGACGTAGCGCTTGAGGCGCTTGTCCCTCGCGCGAAAGACGATCCCCATGCCGCCGCGTCCGAGCTCACGATCCAGCTCGTAACTCCCGGACAGCGCGCGCTCCAAGACGGCGCGGAGCTCAGCGTCGTTCGACAAAGCGATGGGGTCGGACAAGAGGGGACATCCGGGGGAAAGACAATTGCTTAGTGTACCACCTGCACGGCGTCTTGAAAAGGTAAAATGCCGCCGCGGCAGCACTCCCCGCCACATCGGCCACGCTCCTGTCCGCATGGCACTTAGAACTGCGCGCGCACATTCACGGAACGATGCGCAACGGATGAGGGGTTAGGTGTCAGGTGCCAGATGTTAGGGTGGCTCTTCGACGACCCGTGGGTTACCTGAGTACGCAGGATCGCGGCGAGAAGTGTCGAAGGAACGGCTAATGCTAGGACGCGGTAGTACATCGCCGCGACGACTCATTCACTAGGACACAGTATGGCCACGCGTCAAACACTTCCGGTGCTTCCGCTGCGCGGAACGATGATCTTCCCCGGTCTGACTCAGCCCATCGCGGCGGGACGGCCGGGAACGCTTCGAGCCATCGAAGCCGCGCTGAAGGGCGAGCGACTCGTGTTCGCGGTCGCGCAGCGCGACAACACCGACGAGCCGACGCCGGACATTCTCTACTCGATGGGCGTCATCGCCAAGATCGGGCAGGTCCAGCGCGGACTCGGCGGCGTGCAGCTGTTGCTGCAGGGCGAGCAGCGCGCCACGGCGCTGCAGTACACCACCACCGACAACTATCTCTCCGCCATCGTGATGCCGGTCGAAGAGATGAATCCCATCGACGATCACGATCCGGCGTTCGAGGCGCTCAACCGCGAGACGCGCGAGCGCGCGGCCGAGCTCGGCGAGAAGCGCGGATTGCCCGAGGAAGTCGTGCACCAGGTGCTCGACTCGGTCGAGGAGCCGGGCAAGTTCGCCGATCTCGTCGCCGGCTACCTCGAGCTGTCGGTGCCGGAGAAGCAGGGTCTGCTCGAGACGCTGTCGGTCGAGGAGCGGCTGCGCCGCGTGCTGGTGCACGTGCAGCGGCAAATCGGCTTGCTCGAGGCGCAGGAGGAGATCAAGTCGCAGGTGCAGGAGGAGCTCGGCCAGCGCCAGCGCGAGATGTATCTGCGCGAGCAGATGAAGGCGATCCAGAAAGAGCTCGGCGACGACGACTCGTCGCGCGAGATCACCGAGCTGCGCGAGAAGCTGAACAAGCTGACGCTTCCCAAGGAGGCGCGGCAGGAAGTCGAGCGCGAGCTTGGCCGGCTCGAGCGCTCCGGTCGCGAGTCGATGGAGGCGCAGGTCATCCGCACCTACTTGGAGTGGATCGCCGAGCTGCCGTGGAATACGCGCAGTGATGACCAGCTCGATCTCAATCGCGCGAAGGACATCCTCGACGACGATCACTACGGCCTGAAGGACGTGAAGGATCGGGTGCTCGAGTTCCTCGCCGTGCGCCAGCTGCGCGCGCAGGAATTGGCGAGTGAGGTGCAGGCGACCGGGGAATATCCCGTGGCCAAGCTCAAGAGCGAGCAGATCGAGGCCGTGCCGACCATCGTCGCCGCGGAGCTGCCGCAGGACGACCGCATGATCACTGACGCGAAGGAGGCGAAGGCTCGCGCGATGGCGAAGGGCCCGATCCTGCTGTTCGTCGGACCACCGGGCGTCGGCAAGACGTCGATCGCCAAGTCGATCGCGCGCTCGCTCGGCCGGGAGTACGTCCGCGCATCGCTCGGCGGCGTGCGGGACGAGGCCGACATCCGCGGCCATCGCCGTACGTATGTCGGGGCCATGCCCGGCCGCATCGTTCAAGGGATGAAGCAGGCGGCGACGAAGAATCCCGTCTTCCTGCTCGACGAGGTGGACAAGCTCGGCGTCGGCTTCCAGGGCGATCCGGCGAGCGCGCTGCTCGAGGTGCTCGATCCCGCGCAGAACGACACCTTCACCGACCACTATCTGAACGTCCCGTTCGACCTGAGCGAAGTGCTGTTCATCGCTACGGCGAACTTCATCCAGAACATTCCCGGTCCGCTGCTCGACCGTATGGAGGTTGTCGACTTCTCCGGCTACACCGAGCGGGAGAAGGCGGAGATCGCGAAGAAATATCTGATTCCGCGCCAGCTCGAGGAGAGCGGTCTCAAGGCGAAGAACATCACCTTCACCGACGACGCCGTGATGGCGATCGTGGGGAAGTACACGCGCGAGAGCGGCGTGCGCCAACTCGAGCGCCAGGTCGGCGCGGTGGCGCGCAAGGTCGCCCGCAAGATCGCCGCCGGTGAGTCGACCGAGCTCAACATCGGACCCGACGATGTGCGCGCGTTGTTGGGGCGGCCGCGCGTGCATCCCGAGCGCGCGAACGAGGAGAACGAGATCGGCGTGGCGACCGGGATGTACTACACGCCCGCGGGCGGCGACATCATGTTCGTCGAAGCGTCGATTCGCCGGCTGTACGGGTCATCACCGTCGGACAACGCGATGCAGGTGAACGGCGGCGGCGCCGTGTCGCTGATCCTCACCGGCCAACTTGGCGACGTGATGAAGGAGTCTGCGCGCGCCGCGCTCACGTATGCGACGACGCATGCCCACGAGCTTGGGATTCCCGCCGACAGGCTCGGCGCAATCGAGGCGCACATCCACGTGCCCGCGGGCGCGATTCCGAAAGATGGTCCGTCGGCCGGCGTCACCATGTCGACTGCGCTCGTGTCGGCGATGAGCGGACGCTTGGTGCGAAAGGACGTGTCGATGACGGGCGAGATCACCCTCCGCGGCCGCGTCCTGCCGATCGGTGGCGTGAAGGAAAAAGTTCTCGGCGCGCACCGCGCGGGCATCACCACCATCATCTTGCCGTTCGACAACGAAGCGGACATGGAGGACATCCCGGACGAGGTGAAGGAGAAGCTCACCTTCCATCTCGCGAAAACACTGAAGGATGTATTGGCCGTGGCGTTGGTGCCGCAGGAGATTCCGGACGTCGTGCCCGCGCCGCTTCAGATCATGGAAGAGGAAGAGGAGAGGGCGGAAGCGTTGAGATAGCGCAGGTCCTAACACCTTCTCAGTTTCTCAGCTTCCCCCCGCGATACATCTTATCCGCCCCGTCGAAATACGCGATCGCATCGTCGATCAAGGTGCGTGGTGCGTCTGTCAGTGGGATCTGTTGCTTCGCCGCGCGGTCGTAGCGAAGCAGCGTCGACGAGCCGCGGAGACCGAGGACGGCGAGGGTGTCGCGCTGCATGAGCGCGATCTCGTTGTTGTGGGTCATCAGGGCGCGGCCTTCGTCGGGGGCGAGATGGAGCACGTCGCGGCCGAACCAGCGCGAGGTGTATCGCGCGCCAAGCAGGGCGAGAATTGTCGGCGGCATATCCATCGATGATGCGATCGTATGCACGCGCGTGCCGGCAGGAATGAGCTTGGGTGCATAGAGCAGAATCGGCACCTCGTAGCTCGCCAGTGGAATCTCCTGCGCGCCGTACACGCGCGCGCCGTGGTCGCCCATCAGAACGAATAGCGTGCTGTCGAACCAGCCATGCGATCGCGCCTGGCGCATGAAGCGTCCGAGCGAGTAGTCGGCGTACTCGACCGCATTCTCGCGGCGCTTCTGATTCGGATCGGAGGCGATGCGGCCGGCGGGATAGGTGTACGGCCGATGATTCGACACCGAGAGCACGAGCGCGTAGAACGGTTTTCTCGCCGCATGCAGCGAGTCGAACTGAGTCATGGCTTTGTCGAAGATGGCCTCGTCGGCGACGCCCCAGGCCGTGGTGAAGCTCGGGTTCCTGTAGTCGCTTTGCTCGATCACGCGCTCCATGCCGTTGTTGCGCATGTAGCTCCCCATCCCGTCGAACAGCGCGCGGCCGCCGTACACGAACATCGTGGCGTAGCCGAGCGACCGCAGCAACGCGGGCAGGGTGAACAGATCCTTCGACTGCTCGCGGCGCACGATGGCGATGCCGGGGAGCGGCGGAATTGATGCCGTCGTCGCCTCGAGGGCGCGGATGGTGCGATTGCCGGTGGAGAACGCATTGTCGAGCAACGTTCCTTCGGTGATCAGCGAATCGAAGCTCGGCGTGAGCGATCGGTCGCGCGGATAGAGGGCCCCAATGAACTCCGAGCCCAGACTCTCCTCGAGCACCATGACGACGTTCCAGCGGCGTTCCGGCGGCGCGTTGTCGATGCGCCGCTGCGTCGACCCGTCGACGAAGGACGTGGCATCCGTCGCGCGCTCGGTGAGCAGACGATGCAAGCGCGGAAATACTTCCGAAGCCGGGTGCGTCGCATAGAGCCCTTCGTACGGCGCATCCTGACCCAGCAGCGCCAGCCAGAACGTGTAGTAGCCGTTGAGCGCGATCTCGTTCAGCGCGCGGTCCGAGCTGACGCGCCCCAGCGGCGGCGAGACGAAGAGCGTGAGCCCGGCGAGCACGACCGCGTACGCGGCGAGCACCTGCATGCGCAATCGCGCCGGCGTCGCGATCGATGTCACGCGGCGAATCGCCGCGCGC
>JALZAE010000125.1 GCA_030948535.1 Gemmatimonadota bacterium
CCCACTGACATCTGATGTCTGCCGTCTCTTACTTCTGTTCCAACTTCTTGAGCTCCTGCTTCGCCGGCTCGTAATCCGGAAACTGCACGAGCGACTTCTGCAACAGCGTAACCGCTTGCCCCTTGTCACCACCGTCGGCCGCGGCCAGCGCTCGCGAATACAGCATCGCCACCTGGAACGGCACCTTCTTCGCGCTCTCGATGCTGGCATCCCGCATCGGCTTCGATAGCTCCGGAAGCTTCAAGCTCTCGTTGAGCTTCTGCGCCATCTGGCTGATCAACGACATCAAATTCTCGACCTTGCCGTCGACGCTCTCCACCTGCTCGATCTGCGACGTCTCGACGTTCACCGAGCGCGCGACCAATCGGGTCTGCCCGCTGGGGTCGATCACGAAGCCGCCGAAGATCATGTGGCGCGCGCCGAGAATCTTGCCGACGTGCACCGCGGTCTCTTTGCTCACCTGATTATTGGCCGACATCTTCTGCTCGGCCATCACATGCTCCAGTTGGTCGCGCTCGACGACGCGGATCTTGCCGTTCTTCGACAGCTCCAGCGTCAGCAGTACGCCGATGCCCTTCGTCAACGCATCGTAGTCCTTGTGGTTCGGTCCGATCGCGCCGTTGTCGAAGTACATGACGGCCAGCGTCGGCCGAGTGTCGGTCGGGGCCTGCGCCGACAGTGCCGCCCCGCACACTGACAACGCCGCGCCCAGCGCGATCAACTTCGCAGTAATTCGCATTGCATTCTCCTCGATCACGTTCGTTTTCGCCAGCAGTGACGCGCTCTGTGACTGACGACCTTTGACGCCCGACGCCCGACGGCTGCCCTTCAGATCTCCAACTCCATCCCTTCCGCCGCCGCCACAATCTCGAGCGGGGCGCCGCGCGCCATCGCCCTGCAGCGCTCCACACATTCGTCGAGCTCGTCATCCGAACGACCCGGCCGGTGATGGAACAGCACCAGCTTGCTCACTCCCGCATCGAGCGCCAACGCCACGACGTCATCCGCCCGCGAGTGCCCCCACCCACGATGCTGCTCGTACTCCTCGGCAGTGTACGCCGCGTCGTGCACGAGGACGCGCGCCGCGCGTGTGAACTCGACCAGTGCCTCGCGCCACCCCGTCGCGGATGCGTACGACGGTGACTCGCCAAGCTCGTTGTCCGAGATGTAGACGAGCGCCGCACCCGGAGTGTTACTGTCCGCCAGCCGATATCCGATGGCGCCGCCCGGGTGACGCACCTCGATCGAGCGAATCGTGTACTCCGGGCACGCATGCTCGCCGTTCACATACGCCCGGAACTCCACCGTCGACGCCACCTCGTCGAAGCTGACCGGGAAGACGCCACTCGCCATCTGCTCGCGCACCGCGCGCTCGACCGTGCCGGCGAGCGACGCCGCGCTCCAGATCGTGAACCGGTTGCCCGACCGGAACAGCGGTCCAAAGAAGGGAAGCCCCTGTATGTGGTCCCAATGCGCGTGAGAGAGGACAATCTGTCCGGTGATGGGATCGCCGTTCTGCTCCGCCTCCAAGGCGAGGCCAAGCTCCCGAATGCCAGTACCTGCATCGAAGATCAATAGCTCGCGCGACCGGGTCCGCACCTCGACGCACGGCGTGTTGCCGCCGTATCGAACCGTGTGAGCGCCCGGCGAAGGCACCGAGCCGCGCGTACCCCAAAATCGAATGGTCAAGCTCATTGGTACACCACGGGGCCAATCTTACACCCGGCGCGGCGGACGCCAATGGTGACTATCACGAGTCCGTCGTGATGACGGTCACGCGCGCACGCGCGACATCTGCTCCAAGGTCTTGCGGTCCTTTAGCGTGATTTGCCGGCGGTAGACGGAGATGAGCCCGCGGTCCTGAAACTCGCGCATCGTGCGGGACACCGTCTCGCGGCTCGCGCCGATCATCTGCGCGATCATCTGGTGCGTGAGTTTCTTGGCCAAGGTGTCCGATCCCGTGTCGGCCGAGTTGCGCAGGAGCAAGTGAGCCATGCGCCCCGGGACGTCGAGCAGGGCGAGGCTTCCGATCTGCGAGTCCGCGCGCCGCAGCCGTCGCGACAGCTCGGCCAGCATCGCCCACGCGAGCGACGGCGACTCTTCGACGCGCCGGCGGAAATCTTCCCGCCGCAGCACGATCAGCCTCGCATCGTCCATCGCGATGACATGAGCCGATCGCGGGGCTCCGTCGATGAGCGACAGCTCGCCGAAGTGATCGCCCGAGCCGAGGATGGCGAGAATCACTTCGCGTCCATCTTCGCCGATCAGCACGACCTTCACGCGACCTTCGCGCACGACGAACAGCGAGTCGCCCGGATCATCCTCGAAGAGGATCACACTGCCACGAGGATACGATCGCTCGCGCGTGAGCTCGGCGAAGCGGAGGAGCTCCATCCGGTCGAGCGCATTGAGCAGCGAGACGGTGGAGAGGAAATCGGCGGTCTGCGCGAGAGTCACGCGTGAATCCTGTGGAGCGGTGAAAGTCAGCGTGCGCCGACGGACATCGAGAGGAGCAGCTTGTTGACCGAGAGAGTGCGCCCGCCGGTGTCCATGCGTCCGAGCTCGCCGCCGACCGAAGGCTGAAAGATCAATCCCACGGCATTGTAAGCAAGGCCGAGGCGCCCTCCGCCGGTCACGATCGCCGAGGTCGACACCAGGTTGTCCACCGCGAGACCGCTGTGATATCGCCCGCTCAGCGCCGTCACCACCCCCAGCGTCGGCGAGATCGTGATCGTGCCGTTCGCGCCGCCCTCGAATTCGTTGCCGCTCGTACCGGCCACCGTGCGGCGGTCACCGCCGCGCGTATAGGACGAGCGATATCGATCGTAAGCGAATAGCGTGATCTCGCGAAAGCCCGGAGCCGGAACCCGCCACCGCCATTCGCCGCTCACCGCGGGGCCGAGATTGATGCGGTCCGTCGCCGTGCCGACGCCGGTGAGCGAGCGATTCAGCTCGTCCGTTCCGTACATCGTCGACGACACGTTGAGCGACATCGCCGTTTGCCCGACGATGCCGTCCGTGCCGATAGAAAAGCGCAGCGCATTGCTCGGCTTGAGATCGAGCGTCGCGAAGCCGAGCGATGCGGCCTCGACCGGCTCGAACGATCCGCGCAGCTCATAGCTCGCCGCGAATCCCCACGACCAGCTGCCGAGATGCGTCGTGTACACGACGCCACCGAGTCCGCCGAATCCGTTGCCCAGGGATGGCGTCTGGAAGCGGAGCGACGGAGCGCCGAAGACACGCACGGCATCGAGCTCCGATTCGGACAGCCGCGTCTTGCCGGTCGGAAGGGTGACGCCGGCGGTGAGCATCCAGTGCTCGCCGGGGAGCCGATACGCGCCGCGAAGCTTGACGTCGCTCAGGCCATCGAGGTGCGTCTCCGTTCCATCGCGATAGCGTGCGGTGGACTGCGCGTAGGAAGTGTACAGATCAACCGTCGTCGCGCCGAACCGCGCCACGCCGATGATCGGAATCGACGTCTGCGTGGCGCGATCGAGATTCTCGAGGGTGCCATTGTTGAAATGCCACGCCTCGTAGACGACTCCGACGCGCCATTCGGTATTGCCGGTAATCGACTGCGCCCCCGCCGCCGTCAGCGGCGCCGCCAAGAGCAGGCCGGGGAGCATCGCCCGTCGTAGCGCATGACTCATGGATGCGCTGGCGTGAAGACGACGATGAAGATGTTGCCGAAGGCGGAGCCCTCGAACGCCGCCCGTGCGCTGCGGTTTCCGCGATCGGCAAATGCGCCCAGGTCGCCCGCGGGGCTGGGATTCACGCCGTCGACCAGTCCGCTCATCCCGAGCGAGCGCGTGGGCGCCGCGATCACGCCGGACTGCATGCTGATGCTCGCCAAGTGCGCGCGCGCCAGCGCGAAATCCGGATCGAGCGCCAGTGCCTCGGCGTACGACCTGCCCGCGCCCCCGAAGTCGAAGATCGCCTCATCGCGCACGCCACGGCCGAAAGCGAGAAATGCGGCTAGCGATCGCGTCGGTTTCTTCTCCACCAGCGCCCGCTCTGCGGGCGTGAGCGTCACGCCGAGCTCGTCGAAAAGACGAAAGGCGATCGTCTCGACTTGATCGAGCAGGTCGTCGAGTGAGGTCGTGGTGCGCACGCCGTTGCCGACTCGGCGCGCCGTGACGACGTCGAACACGCGCGTGTCGATGCCCACGCGCGCGTCACTCAGTGACGTCACGGAGCCGCTCACCAGCCGCCGCGCGCCGATGAGAAGACCGGTGCGCGCCTCGGTCGAGGAATCGTTTCCGATTCGCGTCTCGCGCACCAGCTCATCGATGCGCACGCGATCGACCACCTGCAGCTTGGAGCTGCGCGAGAGGTCCGTCAGGAGCAGGTCGGCCAAGCCGTATCCCAGCGCGGCGATGCTACTGTCGCGCCCGAGCACGACGAACGGTGTCACGCCGATCGCTCCGGGAGGGTAGCGATCGGCGGCCAGCGTCCGTTCGCTGGCGATGGCGCCGCGCACAGCGACCTGCGCACTCTTGCGCTCGACTTCGCCGAGCCGTGCGCGAACGTCGTCAGACTCGTGCGCGAGCAGATAAGCTTGGTATCCGTGTCGTGCGACCTCGACCTCGCCCAACCGGTCGGCGGCCGCGGCAAAGTAGAGGTTCGCCGTTCCGCCGATCGGATCTCCAGTGGCGAGCAGCGAGATGAGCGTCGATTCGGCTTCCTTGTCCTGGCCGGCATCGTAGAGTGCCTTGCCAAGCATCAGGCGAGACTCAGGCGAGCTCGGCCTCGCGGCGAAGTCGGCGCGGGCCTCGGCGAGCGCGTGCGTAGCCCGGTCTGGCGCCACCGGCGCGAGCGGCCGCGCCGGGGCGCACGCGGCGAGGCTGGAGACCACTACGAGGGCGGCGGCGAGACACGTCGCACCTCGTCGAGCGGGGAGGGTGAGCACGGCGGCAGCTCGAGGTGGGAGGAAAGGCAGGCGGGGGCCATATTACGGCTGATGAAGCGCTAAGTCAAACGTCCAACGTGTTGTCAGCTTGTCTTTTACCAGTCTGATCGGATATATTTGATGGCTTCCCACCCAAGTTCAGAGGCACACGTGAAGACAGACATCCATCCCGAGTACCATACGGCGACCGTCAGGTGCGCCTGTGGGAATACGTTCACGACCCGCTCCACGCAGTCCGACATCCACACTGACATCTGCGCGGTGTGTCATCCGTTCTTCACCGGCAAGCAGCGTTTGGTGGATACGGCAGGTCGCGTCGAGCGCTTCAACCAGAAGTACGGGACGAAGGCCTGAGTCTCCGCGATCGTCTCGCCGAGGCGCTCCAGCGCGCGGACGAGATCGAGCGCGAGCTCTCGAGCGGCGAAGCGGCACGTGATCCACGCCGCTTCGCCGAGCTAGGCCGGGAGTTCCATCGTCTCGAGCCAATTCGCGAGTTGGCGGCCGATGTGCGCAAGTACGAGAACGAGCTCGCGGATGTCCGCGGGCTCGTCGACGTTGATGACCCTGAGATCGCCGCCGAAGCGCGCTCGGAGATCACGTCGCTCGAAACGCGCGTGCAGTCGCTCGAGCAGCGGCTGCTGCCGCTGCTCATTCCCCACGATCCGCTCGACGCGCGCAACGCCATTGTCGAGATCCGGGCCGGTACGGGCGGCGATGAAGCCGCGCTGTTCGCCGCCGATCTGTATCGCATGTACAAGCGGTTCATCGAGCGCCACGGCAGGTGGCGCATCGAAGTGATGTCGCTCTCCGAGGGCGCGCTCGACGGACTCAAGGAAGTGATCTTCAAGGTCGCTGGTGCCGGCGCCTTCGGGGCGCTGCGCTGGGAGTCCGGCGTGCATCGCGTGCAGCGCGTCCCGGCGACGGAAAACGCCGGCCGCATTCACACCTCCGCCGCGACGGTGGCGGTGCTGCCGGAAGCCGAAGAGGTCGACGTGAAGATCGAGGACAAGGATCTGCGCATCGACGTCTTCCGCTCGTCGGGTCCGGGCGGCCAGAGCGTGAATACCACGGACTCGGCGGTGCGCATCACGCACATTCCGACCGGCATCGTCGTCAGCCAACAGGACCAGAAGTCCCAGCTTCAGAACAAGCTGAAGGCGATGGAGGTGTTGCGCGCCCGGCTGCTCGACGCGCGCGTCGCGGAACAGGAGGCGGAGCGGTCGCGCATGCGGCGCACGCAAGTGGGGACGGGCGACCGCTCGGCGAAAATCCGTACCTACAACTTTCCGCAGAACCGCATCACGGATCACCGGATCAACTTCACCGTGCACGAACTGGAGCGCACGCTCAACGGCGAGATCGAGCCGCTCCTCGAGGCGCTCTCGATGGCGGATCAGTCGGAGAAGCTGAACGGAGACTCCGCGTGAGCGAGGCGGCGACGCACGAGCACGCGGCCAATTCGGTCGGCGCGCTGGTGAATGAAGTGCGCGAGGTGCTGCACTCGGCGCGGATCGAGGACGCGAAGACCGAGGCGCGCGATCTGGTCGCCGCCGTGCTCGAGATGCCGCGCCTGTGGCCCTCGACCCATCGCGACGAGTTGACCGAAACGCCCGCGCGCGACGCTGCGCTCGCGGCGGCCCGCAAACGTGCTTCCGGCGCGCCGTTCGCGTACGCCGTTGGGCGCGCCGCCTTCAGGCATTTCGTGCTCGAGGTCGACGAGCGCGTGCTGATTCCGCGGCAGGAGACCGAGGTGCTCGTCGACGCCGTGCTCGAGCGCATGCGCGAGGGCGTCGCAATCGACATCGGCACGGGTTCGGGCGCGATTGCTTTGGCGCTGGCCTCTGAAGGCGCCTATGAGCGCGTCATTGCGATCGATGTGTCGCTCGGCGCGCTCGAGGTCGCCCGCACGAACGCGCGACGCCTGGCGCGCGGCCTGCGCACCCCGGTCGAATTTCGCCACGGCTCGTTGCTCGCGCCCGTGCGGGGCGAACGCGCGCGGGTGATCGTGAGCAACCCGCCATATATTGCCATCGGCGAAGCGCCGGAGCTTCCGTCGAGCGTGCGCGATTGGGAGCCACCGATCGCTCTCTTTTCCGGCGCCGACGGCATGAGCATTACCGCGAGGATCATTCGTCAGGCGGCCGACGTCTTGGAACGGGGCGGACTACTCGCCCTGGAGCTCGATTCGCGACGGGCGTCGGCCGCGGCCGAGCTGGCGTTGGGCTGCGGGATGTACACAGATGTATCCGTGCGGCTCGACCTCGCCGGCCGGGAGCGTATCCTTCTCGCGACGCGAGTCGCATATCACGAAGCGTCAGACTCTGAGACCACGTCATGATCAATCTCGAAGAAAAGGGGCGCGACCTTGGCCGCATCATCGGCCAGACGCCCGAATATCAAGCGGTGAAGCGCGCCAACGATGCGCTCGGCAACGATCGCGATGCGCTGGCGCTGCTCAAGCAAATGGAACAACTGCGCCTCGACGCCCAGCGCATGATCGAGCGCGGTGAACAGCCGACGGAAGAGATGGAGAAGCAGCTCGATGCGCTCCTCGACAAGGTGCAGGGCAACCTGCTCTATCAGAACGTCGTCGTCGCCCAGGAGAACTTTGACAAGGTGATGATGCGCGTGAACGAATGGATCCTCGATGGCATCAAGAAGGGTGCGGCGAGTCCGATCATCACGCTGGGCTGAGCGAACGACTCGATGCGCGGCCGGCTGATCGTACTCGAGGGCTCCGAGGGAGTCGGCAAGTCGACGCAGATCGAGATGCTCAAGGAACATCTGCGCGCGCAGAGCATCGCGTTCTTCTCGTACCGTGAGCCCGGCGGCACTCCCTTCGGCGACAGCCTTCGCCGAATTCTCCTCGATCCCGCGACGTCGATCTCCTCACGCGCCGAGGCGCTGCTGTTCATGGCCAGCCGCGCCGAGCTGGTGGAGCGCGAGGTGGTGCCCAAGCTTTCCAGCGGCAAGCTGATCCTCATCGACCGATTCTTCCTGTCGACGTACGCCTATCAGATCGCCGGGAGGCTCTTGCCGGAGCAGGAGGTGCGGTTGGCGAACGATCTCGCGCGAGCGGGCCTCATCCCCGATCTCACGATCCTGCTGACGGCGCCGAGCGGCGAGCGGCAGCAGCGCGCTGATCTTCGCGGCGATCGCGATCGGATGGAGCAGGCGGGCGACCGCTTTCACGAGCGCGTCGAGCGCGCCTTCGAGAGCTTTCTCTCGCCGGAGTGGCAGCAGGCGCACCCCGAGTGCGGTCCGATCGTCGAGGTTGCCGCGACCGGTGCACCGCACGACGTTGCGGCACGGGTGCTGGCCGAGCTGGAACGCCGGGTGCCTGAAACCTTCACCCGGCGATCGGAGTCTCTCCGTAACAGCGGTGAAGGACGGCGGGCCGACCTGTGAGCGTCACCGCCGGCGAACTCCCGACGCTCATCACGGAATCTTGATGCGTTCACGCGCGATCGTCACGCTGGCGGTACTGGCCGCCGCACTCGTCTCCGGAGGCTGGCTGCTCGAGCGTGGGTTCTCGCGCGGGGGCTCCGAGGTGACACGCGCGCATCTGTTCGACCAGGTGTTCGCGCACGTGCAACGCGATTTCGTCGATACGCTCAGCGCCGACGCGATCTACTCAAAGGCGACGGAAGGGATGATGCGGGAGCTGCACGACCCGTATTCCACATATCTCACCACCGACCGCGCGCGGCGCTTCAGCGAGACGACCAGCGGCTTCTACGGCGGCGTCGGCATCCAGGTCGATGTGCGGAACGACGCGGTGATCGTCATCACGCCGATGCCGGGCACGCCGGCCGAGCGCGCGGGCATCCTCGCCGGTGACCGCATCGTGTCGATCGACGGAAAGTCGACCGCCGGCTGGACGTTCGACGACGCCGTGAAGTCGCTGCGTGGACTCAAGGGCACGAAGCTCACGTTACTCGTCGAGCGTGCCGGCGTTGGCGAGCGGCTCCCCTTCACGCTCGTGCGCGACGAGATCCACGTCAGCTCGGTGCGCCTTCCCGAGATGTTGAACGCGCGCGTCGGCTACGTCGCCCTCACGATCTTCAGCGACTCGAGCGCCGGGGAGCTGCGGCGCGCGATCGAGACGCTCCGTGCACGCGGCATGAAGACCCTCGTGCTCGATCTGCGGAGCAATCCCGGCGGCCTGCTCGAGCAGGGCGTCCAGATCTCCGATCTCTTCCTCGATCCGGGGCAGCGCATCGTCTCGATTCGCGGCCGGAGCTCGGGCTCGTCGCACGAATTCTCCGACCAGTCGCCGCAGCCGTGGCCGGATCTTTCGCTCGTGGTGCTGGTCAATGAATCGAGCGCCAGCGCGAGCGAGATCGTCGCCGGCGCGCTGCAGGATCACGATCGCGCGGTGCTCATCGGCAATACAACGTACGGGAAGGGAAGCGCGCAGTCGGTGTGGACCTTCAATGAAGGAAGCGCGCTCAAGCTGACCACGGCGCGCTGGTTCACCCCGGCCGGCCGAAGCATCCAGCGCAAACATCCCGCGACGGCGCCCGCTGACGATGAAGACAACGCCGACTCGCTGGCGGCGCCGGCTGAGAAGCGCGCGGCGTATCGGACGGATGGCGGGCGCACCGTGCTTGGCGGCGGCGGCATCATGCCGGATGTCGTGCTGGCGCGGGCGGACTCGGTGAGCGCCGACCTCGCACTGTCGCGCGCCCTGGGCAAGGCCATCCCGAAATATCGGGACGCGCTCGCGGAGTACGCGATCGCGCTTCGCGCGTCGAAGACGATCACGTCGCCGGACTTCGTGCCGACGCAGGCGATGCGGGAGGAGCTGTGGAATCGGATGCGTGCGCATGGCGTCACCATTGCCCGAGCGGTCTACGATTCGGCGCACGCGCTCGTGACGCGCAGCCTGAGCGACGAGATCACGCGATACATCTTTGGTCCGGACCGCGCACTGGCGCGACGGCTGCGCGATGATCGCGCGATCGCCGCCGCGCTGGAGCTCACCGCGGATGCCTCGACGGAGCGGCAGCTGCTCGACCGCGCCGCGGCGCGCCACCGCATCAAGATCGAGGGCGCAACCACATCGCGATGACGGAGCGCGTGTTCGTCATGGGCGCCGGGCGTGCGGGGCGCGGGCTGGCCCGCGCCTTTCGTGCATCCGGCGTCGATGTCGTGGGCGTGCACGGACGGCACGCGGCGAGCGAGCCGGATGACGTGACCGCCGGCGCGATTCCCCCTGAGATTGCCCGCGCCACAACTGTGCTGGTGACAGTGCGCGACGCGCAGCTCGACGACGCGCTGGCCGAGCTCTCTCTCGCGCGGCTCGGAACGGGGAGCGTGGTGCTCCACGCCAGCGGCAGCGCCGATCCGGCGGGGCTGTTGGCGTTACGCGAGCGCGGTCATCCGGCGGGGACCTTTCATCCGCTCGTACCCTTCATCGATCCCAAGCTCGCGCCCGAGCGACTGCGCCGCGCATGGATCGGCATTGATGGCGACGACGCGGCGATCGCGGCGAGTGAGCGTCTCGCCGCATCGCTCGGCGCCCGCACGGTTCGCATCCCTCCGGGGGAGAAGGCACGCTATCATGCCGCGGCCGTGGTCGTGGCGAATTTTCCGGCGGTGCTGCTCGCCATCGGCGAGCGGCTGCTGGCCGGCGCCGGCGTTCCTCCGGAGGACGCGCGCGATGCGCTGCTGCCGTTACTCGTCGCCGCGGTCGAGAATCTGCGCGGGCGTCCCGCATCCGAAGCGCTGACGGGACCGATCGTGCGAGGCGACGCAGAGACGATCCGCGCCCATCTCGCCGCGATCGCGGGAGACGACCGCGCGCTCGAGGTCTATCGGCTCCTCTCGCTGAACGCAATCGATCTCGCCCGACTGGCGGGAACGAACGAAGCCGAGCTCGAGCGAATCACCGAGCTGCTGCGCTGACCCGCGAGTGACTCAGAGCTTCGCGACTGCCAGCTTCGCGGCCGCCGCTTCCTTCGCCTTCTCCTCGTCCAGCGTGAACGCCTTCGACTTCAAGCCATTGAGCACGCGGACCTGGAAGGCCGAGCTCCCCTTACGAACGTTCAGGAAGGGGCTCTCGTGGGTTTTGTAGAGCACGTAGTACGCCCCGTCCCCAATGCCCCCCAATGGCTCAATCGTGACTCGCGCGCTTGTCTTTCCGGCGTCGAAGCTGTTGGTGGAGATGATCGTGAGCGTGAGTCGCCGATTGCTGATGGCAGCAGTCGCGTCGTCGGACCAGACACACGCCCTCGGATCGCTGCCGAAGAGTCGCTTGCCCGGCAGGCTCGTGATCCCGAGGATCGTGCTCGCCTGCGCCTCGTTCAGCAGTGAGCAGGCATCCGGGGCGACGGCGCGTGTAGTGAGCGCGAGAGGCGGACGCGCCGTCACCGGCTCGGAATATTGGCGCCATGAACTGAAAGAAAAGATGGCGGAGATCGCGGCCGCGGCGAGAGCGCGTTGCGTTTCCATGGTCACACCTCGAAGTGCGAAGGATGCGCGAAACGATAGACGCCCTTCGTCGCCCCCGCAATCAGCCGGCAGGAGCGCTAGCTCTTCTTCGT